>CAYXCT010000165.1:0-5100 GCA_964463435.1 uncultured bacterium
TAGCAGCCCTCGATGCGCCGCACAAAGGCGCCGGCCTGGCCCTGGATGCCGTAGGCGCCGGCCTTGTCCAGGGGCTCGCCGCTGCGCACGTAGGCCTTGATCTCATCCTCGCCCAGCTTGCGGAAGAAGACCCGGGTGGACTCAGCCAGGGTGATGGCCCTGGCGCTGCCAAAGAGGGGCGCCAGGGCCAGGCCGGTCACCACCTGATGGCTGCGGCCCGAGAGCCTGCGCAGCATGGCCTCGGCCTGGGCCGGGTCCCTGGGCTTGCCCAGGGCGCGGCCCGCGAGCCACACCAGGGTGTCAGCCCCCAGCGCCCAGCCCGGCTGCGGCCCGGCCGTGGAGAGCCGCGCCGCGGCCGCGCTGGCCTTCTCCAGGGCCAGGCGCCGGGCCTGGGCCCGCGGGCTTTGGCCAGGCCGCAGCCGCTCAGGGGTCTCCACCGGGAAGATGCTGAAGCGGATGCCCAGCCGGGCCAAGAGCTCCGCGCGGCGCGGGCTGGCCGAGGCCAGCACCAGCATGGGCAGGGCCGCGCTCATCCGGCCAGCGAGAGCGCCACTTCATCGCCCACGCGGGCCTCCAGCAGGCGCTGGGCGCTGCCGTTGCGCATGAAGACCTCCAGCGAGCCCTGGCAGCCCCACAGGGCGCCCAGGCCGTTCTCGGGCGCGGCGGCATAATGGGTGCAGACGCCCGGGATGATGCGGCCGCGCACATGCACGGCGCTGATGGAGCGGCCTTGCAGGGGGCCCTGCGGCAGGTTGGTCTGCAGGTTGCCGAAATGGTCAAAGCCCAGCACGATGCCGCGCACCGTGCCTTCGCTGAGCGTGTAGGCGGGCAGGCTGGGCAGCAGCTGCAGGCCCTGGGCGGGCGGGCCGAAGAGGTGCGGGTTGACCCCGCGCAGCAAGTGGCCGATGACCGGGGCGAAGATGTCGCGGCCCTGGAAGGTCTGGGAGACCTGGGGCAAGAAGTAGTGCCGGTTGGTGACCGCGTGCGCGGCCAGGATCTTGCGGCCGTCCAGCACATAGGTCAGCACCCCGTTGTCCGGGGCCAGGAACAGCGCCTCTGGGGTGCGCACCAGGATGATGTCTCGCTGGCTGCCCACGCCCGGGTCCACCACCACGGCGTGCAGGCAGTGGCGGGGGAAGCAGGGCACCGCCTGCTTGAGGGCCATGGCCGCCTCGGCCACGCCCTGCGGCGCTATCTCGTGGCTGATGTCCACCACGCGGGCCTGGGGCACCAGCCCATAGATGATGCCCTTCATCATGGCCACGTGCGGGTCGCGCAGGCCGAAATCAGTGGTCAAGGTTGCCAAAGCCAGCTTCATGCGAGCCTCAGAGCCGGGGCAGGGTCAGCCCTTTCTGGTTCTGGTACTTGCCCTTCTTGTCCGCGTAGCTCACCTGGCAGGGCTGGTCGCCCTGGAAGAAGAGCACCTGGGCGATGCCCTCGTTGCTGTAGATCTTGGCGGGCAGGGGCGTGGTGTTGGATATCTCCAGCGTGACATAGCCCTCCCACTCGGGCTCAAAAGGGGTCACGTTGATGATGATGCCGCAGCGGGCATAGGTGCTCTTGCCCACGCAGACCGTCAGGATGTCGCGGGGTATCTTGAAATACTCCACGGTCTTGGCCAGGGCGAAGCTGTTGGGCGGGATGATGCAAAATGGCTTTTTGACCGTGACAAAGCTGCGGTCATCGAAGTTCTTGGGGTCCACGATGGTGGCGTTGATGTTGGTGAAGACCTTGAACTCGTCGGCCACGCGGATGTCATAGCCGTAGGAAGACACGCCGTAGGAGATGACGCCCTGGCGCACCTGCTTGTCCGTGAAGGGCTTGATCATGCCCTTCTCGCGCGCCATGCGCTTGATCCAGATGTCGGACATGATGGCCAAGGCTCACCTCGAGCTTGAGTCTGCCGCGCCGGCGCGCCAGCGGCGGGCGCCCATGAAGCGCAGCTTGAAGAAGGGGGAGGCCATGCGGGCCAGGCAGACCCGCTTGCCGCTGCCCGGGGCGTGCCAAAAGCGGCCCTGGCCCTGGTAGACGCCCACATGCATGCTGGCGCCGCCGCCGCTGGGCGCGAAAAAGACCAGGTCGCCGGGCAGCAGGGCCTGCTCGGGCACCGCCAAGCCGCCCAAGAACTGGTCCAGGGCCCGCTTGGGGATGCGGATGCCGAGCTCGGCGTGCACATACTGGGTGAAGCCGCTGCAGTCGAAGCCCTGCGCCGGGCTGGCCCCGCCCCAGCGGCAGGGGCTGCCCTTGAGCCGGGCGGCGGCGGCGGCCAGGGCCTTGCCCGTGGCCAGGTCGTCAGCGGCCCAAGCCGCCAGGGGCAGGCAGAGCAGCAGCAGGCAGAGCCAGCGCCTCATGGCGCGGGCCTGCGGGCGCCGATGTAGCGCTTGGCCCAATAGGGGTCGCTCAAGCGGTCCTCGCGCACCACACCGCCGCTGGAGGGCGCGTGGATGAAGCGGCCGCTGCCCTGCCAGAGGCCCACATGGCTGGCGTGCCCCGCGCCCAGGGTGTCAAAGAAGACCAGGTCTCCGGGCTGAAGGTCCTTGAGCCGCACCTTGCGGCCCTTGCGGAACTGCTCGCGGGCCGTGCGCGGCAGCGGGACGCCCTGGCGCGACCAGCACCATTGCGCCAGCCCGCTGCAGTCAAAGCCGCTGGCCGGGCTCGCGCCGCCAAAATGGTAGGGCCGGCCCAGCTGGGCCCGGGCCTCGGCAGCCGCGCCCTGCGGCCCCGGGGGCAGACCCGCGCAGCCGGCCAGCAATGCCAGCAGGGCCGCAAAGGCCCAGAGCCTCAGCCGGGCCACGCTGGGCCTCTCAGGCCTTGGCTTTGAGCAGGCGCTGCAGCACGGCCTCGCCCATCTGGCTGGTGCTGACGGCGCGGCCCTTGGGGCCGGCCAGGTCGCGGGTGCGCAGGCCATCGGCCAGGGCCTTGGCCACCGCAGCCTCCACCGAGCGCGCCGCGCGCTCAGCCGAGAGCGAGTAGCGCAGCAGCATGGCGGCCGAGAGGATGGTGGCCAGGGGGTTGGCCAGGCCCTTGCCCGCGATGTCCGGGGCCGAGCCGTGGCAGGGCTCGTAGAGGCCGAAGATGCCGGACTTGGTCTTCTTGACGCCCAGGCTGGCCGAGGGCAGCAGGCCGATGCTGCCGGTCACCTCAGCGGCCTCGTCGGTGATGATGTCGCCCATCATGTTCTCGGTCACCACCACATCGAAGCTGGCGGGCCTGCGGATGAGGAACATGGTGAAGGCGTCCACATAGCACTCGTCCATGGCGACCTGGGGGTACTTCTTCTTGACCTGCCCGGCCACCTGCTTCCACAGCACCGAGCTCAAGAGCACGTTGGCCTTGTGCACCAGGGTCAGGTGCTTGCGCCGGCCCAGGGCCGCCTTGAAGGCGAAATGCAGGGTGCGCTCGATCTCCTTGCGGGTGTAAGAGATCACATCATAAGCCGAGTCCTTCTTGAGCTCCTTCTTGCCGAAATAGGCGCCGCCGGTCAGCTCGCGGATGACCAGCAAGTCCAGGCCCTTCAGGTATTCGGGCTTCAGGTGCGACTGCCCCTCCAGGCCGGGGAAGATCTTGGCCGGCCGCAGGTTGGCATAGAGCTCATAGCGCTTGCGCAGCGGCAGCAAAGCCCCGCGCTCGGGCCTGAGATTGGGGTCGGGGATCTTGTCATACTGGGGGCCGCCCACGGCGCCAAAGAAGATGGCGGCGCTAGCGTCACAGAGCTTGAGGGTGGCGGCCGGCAGGGGGTGGCCGGTGGCGTCATAGGCCGCGCCCCCCACCAGGGCGGTCTCAAAGCCCAAGTCCAGGCGGGCGCGCTTGGCAGCGGCTTGAAGGATGGGGAGGCTGGCGTCGATGACCTCTGGGCCGATGCCATCGCCCGGCAGGACTGCGATGCGGATCATGGAAAGGACTCCTTGGAATGGTGTGTTCCCTTGTTAAAAAACGATTTTGGAGTGTATCATGGCGCCGTTCCCGCTTCCATAGGATTTGCCCATGCCCCTCTACCGCCTCGACCTCGAGTACCATGGCGCCGCCTATCGCGGCTGGCAGTCGCAGAAGAACGCCGAGACCGTGGCCGACAGGCTGGCCGCGGCCTGCAAGGCGGCCCTGGGCGAGGCGCGCGAGCTGACGGCCGCGGGCCGCACCGATGCCGGCGTGCATGCCCTGCACCAGGTCTGCACCCTGCAAGCCCCGGCCCGGCCCGAGCGCCAGGCGCTGATGGCCATCAACGATGCCCTGCCCCCGGACATCGCCGTGCAGTCGCTCTGCCGCGCAGCCGAGGGCTTTCACGCCCGCCACAGCGCGGTGGAGAGGGTCTACCTCTACCAGGTGATGCGCCGCCGCAGCGCCTTCTGCCGCCAGGAGAGCTTCTGGGTGCGGGACAGGCTGGACCTCAAAGCCATGCAGGCCGCCGCGGCCCTCTTCTGCGGCAGCCATGACTTCGCCGCCTTCTGCGAGCAGGACCCTGGCAAGCCGGCCCCCACCCGCGCGGCCCTCAAGTCGCTGGAGCTGGCCGAAGCCGGCCCCCTGCTGCTGCTGCGCTTCCGCGCGCGCCACTTCCTGTGGAAGATGGTGCGCCGCATCACCGGCAGCCTGCTGGAGGTGGGGCGCGGCAAGGCCCAGCTTCAGGACTTGGCGGCCAGCCTGGCCAAGCCCGACCGGCGCTGGGCCGCCTTCACTGCCCCGCCCCAGGGCCTGTTCCTGGAGCGCGTGCTCTATGCCGGCGAAGCCTTTGACCAGCCCCTCAAGCCCGCTTTTCCACCCTCCCCTGAACGGAGCCGCCATGCCCAAGACCAGTGAGTACCAGCGCTTTCAAAAGCCCGCCAAAGCCCTGCCCCTGCCCGCCATTGAAACGGTCTCCAACCCCTATCCCGGGCGCGAGTACGAGATCCATTTTGAGATCCCGGAATTCACCTGCGTCTGCCCCAAGACCGGGCATCCTGACTTCGCCACCTTGCGCATCGACTATGTGCCGAGCAAGTCCATCGTGGAGCTGAAGAGCCTCAAGCTCTACATCGAAGCCTACCGCAGCTTGGGCGTCTTCCATGAGGCCGTGGCCAACCGGGTGCTGGATGACCTGGTCAAGGCGGCCCAGCCCAAGCGGGCGCG
>CAYXCT010000166.1:0-5082 GCA_964463435.1 uncultured bacterium
GCGGCCTTGGTGTCCTTGCCCGCCTGCTTCAGGTCATCCTTCACCGAGCCGGCCGCCATCGCGGACAGGGCCAGGCCCAGGCAGAACAGGCCGGCCAGCAGCAGCTTGCATCGCTTCTTCATGCATCCTCCTTGCGCTTGGGGCGAGAGTTCCCTGCCACAAGGTTACCCGATGGCCGGGGCTGGCGCAAGGGCCTCCGCGATTCAATAGACCTCAAACAGGATCTTGAGCCTCGTCTTCGAGTCCACCGGGTGATGCTCCTGCTCCGCCGGCGCAAAGCGCCATTTTCGCACCGTGCTGAGGGCGATGACGTCCAATTCCTCGCTGCCGCTGGAGCCCAAGAGCCTGGGCTCGGCCTGGCCTTGGGCGCTCACCAGGAATTCGATCACCACGCTGGCCTTCAGCTCCCGGTCCCGCAGATAGGGCGGTATGACGGGCGCAGGCGCATAGAGTGCCACGGCGCCGTGGGTCGCGCCCAATGCCGGGCCGGCTTGGGTCTGATTCTTGTCTTCCAGCTTCTGGCCGGGCTTGGCCTTCTTGCCCCTCCCTGCTACCTTGCTCAAAACCTCCTCTGGCGCAGCGGCGGCAGCATCTCGGCTCACGAGGTGCGCCTCCTCTGGCAGTGACATGACCTGGGCTTCGATGTAATCGGCGGCCTCGGCGGCTCGGCCAAGATGGCTGAGCCAGCGCGACTGGGACAATCCGAGCAGGGCCAAGGCGGCTGCCTCTAGGATCAGGGCAAACAAGGCCGCCGACCTGAAGGCGCGGGCTTCCATGCTTTGCTGAGTGTCCGGCAGGTTCAGGGCGCTCATCGCTCGGCCTTGGTCGCCAGCGCGAACTTCCGCACCCCGATCTGCTTGGCCTTGTCCATCACCCGGACGACCAGGCCATACCCCGCGCCTTCATCCGCGTTCACCACCACCGCATCCTGAGGGGCGTCCCGCATGGCATAGGCCAGTTGCTTGCCCAGGGTCTCCAGCGTCACAGGGCTCTTGTTCACCAGGATCCCCCCGTCTTTGCGGACGGTGAGGATGACGCTCTGCTTGAGGGCCTGCGGGCTGGAAGAGGTCTTGGGCAAGGCCACAGGGATGCTGTTGATGCGCGTCATGGCCAGGGAGGTGACCATGAAGAAGACCAGCAGGAAGAAGATCACATCGATCATGGGGATGATCTCAATGCGGGCCTTCTTAACAGGCCTTTGGCGTATCTGCATGGCCCCCCCTCCTTTCCAAGCCCAGCCTGAGCTCCACCAACCGTGAGCTGGCCGACTCCATCTCATAGATGAATTCCTTGATCCGCGCCGTGAGATAGTTGTAGGCCACCAAGCAGAGGAGCGCGATCACCAAGCCCGTGGCCGTGGCGATCAGGGCCTCGGACACGCCGCCGGTGATGGCCCCCGGGTCGTTCACTCCCTTGTCGCTCAAGACGCGGAAAGCGGCCATCATGCCCGTGATGGTGCCCAGCAAGCCCATGAGCGGGGCAGCCGTGATGACCGTGTCTATGACATGGATGCGCTTCTCCAAGCGAGGAACCCAAGACTCGCCCTCGTTCTTCATGGCCAATTCCATCTCTTCCAAAGGGTTCTTGAGGTGCTCGATGCCAGCGGCCAGCACCGCGCTCACGGGCCCGGCTTGCTCCCTGCACAGCGCCTCGGCTTCTGCCTGCTTCCCTTGCTTGAGCTTTTCAAAAGCCCCGTGCAGCAGGCCTGGCTTTGTCTTATAGGCCCTGCCAAAGATGACCCAGCGGTCGATGGCGACCGTGAGCGCGAACAAGGCCGAGATCAGGAGCGGGACCATCATGAATCCGCCCTTGAAGATGAACTGCAAGTTGCCCCAGAGATCGCTCATGCGGATACCCGAGAAGAGGTCAAAGGCTCTTTGAGAGGTGGACCAGGAATTCCCTGCCCGCCGCGTAATGCGAGCCATTGAAGCCATTGGCCACCGTGACAGCATAGGCATCATCGAAGATGTTCAGGACATCCCCGCTCAGCTTCCAGTCGCTGAGCCAGTTGCCGCCCTGAAAAGCATAGCCCACGGTGGCATCCATGGTGAAATGGCCCGGCAGGGTCCCGGAATTGTCTGGCCCGGTGCGCAAGCCGCTGCCATAGAGGCCGCTGGCTCCCAGCCAGAAGCCGCCTTGGCTGTAGGTCAGGCCCGCGTTGGCGGTGTTTATTTGCACATGATCCAGCACCTGATAGTCGCCGCCCAGGCTTGTGCCTGCCGGGAAGGCGAAGATGCCCCCGCTGATGCCCTGGCCCGCGGCCATCTCATAGGAATAATTGATGTAATCCGAGAGCACGCCGAAGAGCTTGCCGTTCAGCGAGACCTCAGTGCCATAAGCATAGCCATGGGCGAAGTTGTAGGGCTGGGTGATGGCCGTGTTCAGCAACTGCACATCGTCCAGCATGTTGACCGCGTCCTTGTAATAGGTGTTCACGCTCAAGACATGCGCCTCCCCCAGCTGCTGGGCGAGCCCGGCCTCATAATAATCGTCCTTCTCGGCCTTGATGTCATAGGGCGCCAGCTGGCCCGCCCCAGTGCTCCTGAAGCTGTCGCGCAGGTTCTCAGCGGGCGCGGGCTGGAAGAGCTTGCCATAGAACAAATGGGCCTTGGTGCTGTCTGTGAGCAGGATGTTGAGGCCCAGCCGCGGCTGCAGCAAGTAATCCAGGGAGTTGCTGTCAGCGAAGACGAACTGGATGGCGTCATAGCGCAAGCCGGCGTTGAAGACCACCGCTTTGCTGATCTGGATGTCATCCTGGATATAGGCGCCTTCCTGATAGCCCTTGTCCACCCCATTGTCCGAGCTGGTGATCAGGCTGCCGGGGTTCCCAGGGTCCTGCGCGGTGATGGAGACCGGGCCGCTGGACTGGGAGCCTTGGGCCTGGAAGCCCGCCTTGACCAGGTTGCTGTCGTCCAGGCGCAGGGTGTAGTCGGCCTTGAGCCCCAGGTTGTTCACCTGCCGGTCCTCATAAAAGGATGTCGGGCTGCCTCCGGAGTTCAAAGCCGCCAGGTCATGGGCCGGGTCGCCCTGGAAGAGCACCGAGGAATACTTCCAATAGGGCGCAAGCTGCAGAAAGCCCTTGTCACTAGTGCTGTGCTTCCAGACCATCTCCACATAGTCGTTGGCCTCAGTCTGGCGGTCATCGGTGTTGGCAGGCGCATACCCAAAGCCCCCGGCATTGCCGAATTGATCCGTGAAGCCTGGTTGGAAGTAAGCGTCGGCGGGCTTGAACGAGGCCGGATAATCCGGGATCTGGTAGAACTTGTCCTCGTTAAAGAGCACCAGGGTCAGCTTGTCAGAGTTGGCCGCCTGCCAGTCCAGCTTCAGGAACTCATTGTTCCCGTCGCTGAAGTCGTGGATCACATCCTTGCCGCCCTGGCTCTGGTCCGATTCGCTGCTGGGCTGCGGGGTGTCCAGGCCGCGGTCGGTCTGGTCATATTTGGCGGACAGGAAATAATGCAGGTCGCCGGCGCTGTTGGAGCCGCCATAGGCCAGGGTGGTGGCGGCGCTATTGAACGTGCCGTAATCCTGCTGCAACAAGCCCCCCGGGGTCTCCTGCCCGGTCTTGCTGATGATGTTGACCACCCCTGCCAGGCGGTCGCCGTATTCAGCCGGGATGCCGCCCGTGATCACCTCCATCCGCTCGATGTTCAGCGGGCTGAAGGCGTCTCCGAAGGTGCCAGAGGTGGAATCCGGCAGCTGCACCCCGTCGATCTGATACTGCAGGTTGGCATGGTTGCCGCGGGTGAAGACCTGGCCGAAGGAGCCCTCGACCATGCCCGCGTTGGTGGTATAGAGCAGCTTGGGCAGGGAGATGGAGGCGCCCTCAGGCAGCTCTTCGATCTCCTCCTTGCCCATCTCCTTGCTGCTCACTGGGGCATTCGCGCTGATCAGGTGGCGCTTGGCCCGCACTTTGAGCACTGTCTCATCCCCGGCCGCGGCGGCAAGGCCGATGGCCAGCTGGCTGGTGTTGCCTGAGGCTATGCGCAGCGTGCCTGAAAACGGCTCAAAGCCCGGCGCCTGGGCCGCGACCTGATAGTCGCCAAAATCCAATGGGAAGATGCTGTAGCTGCCATCCGCCGTGGTGCTCACGCTCTTGAGCAGGCGGCCATCCTCAGCGCTGACCTGCACCAGGGCGCCAGGGATCGCGATGCCCTGGGGGCCTGTGACGGCCCCAGAGACGCCGCCTTCAACACCAGCCCAGGCCGGGGCTGCCAGCAGGATGCAGAGGATGCCTGCACCTCGGCGCAAAGGGGAAAACAATTCATTTAACATTTGAGCCTCGCAAAAAGGGGTTTCGTGCCCATAGCAAGTGGGGGATGGTGCAGCCGGCGCAGCTTAGCACCGCTCTTTGTCCGCGACCGCCGTGCCGCGCTGGTGCAGGCCCATAAAAGCAAAGAGACTGTGGGCCGGCGTGCCAGCAAGCATGCGCGCTGGCTGATGGGGCCAAGCAGACAGACCACGCCCATAGGGCAAAAAAGATCCAACGCATGGTGACTCCAATAAAAATATGCAACCGCGCCCGGCCGCGTGCGCGGCTGGGCTGGCGCAGAGAACCAGCGTTCGATTGGATTGTGCGATGAGGTCAGGCGAAAAGCAGGGGCTTGCTGGGCGGGCCGCGCGGCTGGGCGGGTTTGAATGCCGCGTGGAAGATGGCAAAAAGCAGGTGGGGATGGAAGAGGCCAGCCACGGCCGGGAGCAGGACAGGCACAACGAAGGGCAGGGCCAGGAAGCCCAGCAGGGTCATCCACCGGCAGATGGCGCAATTGGCGCAATCATGGTCTGGCGGCGGCTGCGGCAGCCAAGCGCGTTCCGCGCCGCATTCATGGGCCTCCGCGGCTTCGGACGCCACATGGCCAAAGGTCAGGCCTATCTGCGCCAGGAAGAGGGCCGCCAGGCAGAGATAGATGAATCGCGCCGGTTTTTTTAAGGTCTCGCGCATCTTCTCCGCTTCCGCAGTGTTGCTATAGGGATCGGCCTTCTTACAGCCTATCCCTGGAGGCCACTGGGCGCAAGGGCCTCTTCCACGGTCAGGGGCAGGCCCTGCGGCTTGCGGCCCTCGCTCAAGGCCTTCTCATAGAA
>CAYXCT010000167.1:0-5074 GCA_964463435.1 uncultured bacterium
GAGGTAATTACGATGGCTTATTCGGGGATATCAACCACCGAGACCATCACCCAGCTGCAGATCATGAAGGCCAAGATGCCCGGGAAATTCCGCTTCCACACCTGCGGCTGGGTGATGAGCAGGTACACGCCAAAGAGAGCCACGCCCACTGGCAGCAGGCGCGAGGAGACATGGCCTTGGGCCGCCAAGGACAGGGCGAAGCCCGCCAGGATGAAGGGCAGCAGCCGGCCCGTCATCAAGCCGCGCAGCATGTAATAGAGGGCCACGCTCTGCGCAAAGACCTGCGTGATGTTCATGTGGCCGAAGCGGCTGAAATGCAGGTTCCAGATGCCCACCGACATCAGGAAGGCCGTGGCCAGCGCAACGCGCCAGTTGAAGAGCAAGCGCAGCAGAAAATAGAGGGTGAGCACGGAAAGCGCCCCGTGGAAGGCCACCGAGAAGCGGATGGTCCCAGGGTTGATGCCAAAGAGGTTGAAGGCCAGGGTGTTCGAATGGTACCAGAAGAGCTGCAGCCCGTTGTTGACGAAGATGTTGGCCGTCTGCCCGCGCAGGGTTGCCAGGCAATTCAGCGCGTGGCCGCCCTCATCGCCTTCCACGCCATAGGGGTAGAGGTCTAAGCGGTAGAAGCGGATGGCAAAGGTGATGGCTGCCACCAGCAGGAAGGGGATGAATTCCTTGGCCTGGATCCCCTTGGGATTCTCAGGCCGCGGGTCCTCGCCGGGCATGGCCCAGAGCAGCAAGCCGCCGGCCACCAAGAAGAGCCAGGTGCCTGTCTCGAGCACGCCGGTCTGCACCTGCACCTGGCCGCGATAGGCCAGGATAAGCCCCAGGGCAAAAGCGGCCAGGGCGGCCCCTTTGCGGAGCGGGCCAGGCTCGCCATGGCTCAGATGCCAGGACGAGGGGATGAGCGGCAGGGCGGCCACCAAGGCCAGCACCCCGCCCACCAGGCAGAGCAGCCCCAGGTTGAAGTCCGACAGGTGCTTCCACAGGAAGAGGCCGAAAAAGAAGATGAGAATCAGCAATCCCTTGAGCATCCAGGCTTGCGCCGAGAAGTCCGCCTCGTTCTTCATGGGCTCAAGCAGGTCCTCGGCCTTTTGGCCAAAACGCTCACGCAAGGGCTCTTCCAAGTGCTTCCACAGGGTGTAGACCATCCAGACGCTGGCCAGCACCGTGACTGAGAACCCGCGATAGGGATGATCGTGCGCGTCCAGCCAGACACCCAAGACCTGCCCGAGGCAGCCGCCCAACAGGTTGGCCGCCAGCTTGGGCGTGCTCTGCGGCAGCCAGATATCCAGGCTAGCCCCGGCTTTCAGCGAGATGAAGACCACCAGCAACCCGGCCACGCTGATGCCCAAACCGCCCAGCAGATGACCCAAGGCCATGCTATAGAGGGCTCCGCCCATAAAGAGCGCCACGCCCAGGCCCAAGGGCCACCAGACAGAGATGCTCAGGGTCTTGGGCTCTGGCCATAGGAGGGCGGGCACCGGCAGAGCTGGGGGAGCCGCCGGCACGGCCGGCTCCCCTTTCAGCTTCACAGGGGCCGGCTGCGGGAGCGCTGCCGGCTTGGGCGCCGGGGTCAGCTTCTTTCTAACCCAAGCGGCCAAGGCCACCCAATCCACCAGGGCCAGGACCAGGAAGGGCAGGGCCAAGCCTCCCACCCACAATCCCGCCTTGATGTGATTTGTGAGGATCAAAACGCTCCCCACAAGGAAGAAAAGCGCCACTCCGATCATGCCCGCCATCTGGATCATCTTTTCCCTCAGCGAATTGGAAAACCAGGGCCCCCGGCCCTGGAAAAGGGTCACTTCACCTCTGCGGGCGTCCAACGCAGGCGGTCGATGCCCCGCTGCGTCCACTGGTTCTGCACGTAGATGTCGCCATTGCGCGGGTCAATGGCCGAGGGGAAGAGGTGCGCCAGGTTCATCTTGTCCGTGGTGCCGATGCAATTGGCCACGAAATCGCCGTTCTCCTTGTAGATGTAGAAGCCATAGCCCTGGCTGCCATTGCTGTTCTCATTCAGCAGCAGGTAGCCCTTGGGGTGCCAGGCGATGCCAGCCTTGAGGTTGCTGTTGAAGTTGCGCACGGTCCACTTGCGGATGGGCTCGCCAGCCGGCGAATAGACCTTCACATCCATGGGATTCTCCCAGCCCCGGGCCACATCCAGCACAAAGATCTCATCCTTGGCATTCAGGGCCAGGCGATAGGGGGCAGCGAGCTTGATCTTGCCGCCGTCCGTCTGCTTGATCAGCTTGCCCTGCAGGTCGTAGAACAAGAGCTTGGCATCCTCCATGTCCGCCACCAGCATCTGGTCTTTGCTGTTGATGGCGATGCCCACGGCGCCCTTGGTGTTCAAATCCAGGCTGCGCACGAACTTGAGCTTGGCGTCAAAGACCTTGACCGTGTTGGGCTTCACCATCACATAGACCAAGCCCTGGGAATCCACGGCCACATCCACGCCATTGGTCATGTCGCCTTCCGGCCCCTTGTTGGAGAGGGGGTGGTAGGCCAGCACCTTGCCGTCAGGCTGCACGATCTGGAAGGCCGTGCCCACCTCTCCCAGGCAGACCACATTCCCCTGCTTGGTGACAGCCAGGGCCTGCTCGCTCCAGACCGCACCCGCCTCATCGCGGCCCATGTGGAGCACCGGGTTGACGAAGTCGCATTCGACGTAGCGCTTGATGTTGCTCTTCATCACCAGATAGGCCTGCACGCCCATGGCGGCCACCAGGACCAAGCCGATGATGAGCATGAGCTTCTTGCCGATCACCGCCTTCTTCACCTCCGGGGGGGCAGCCGGCGGCAAGGGGGCAGGAACAGGG
Source organism: uncultured bacterium (assembly GCA_964463435.1). Classification (GTDB taxonomy): domain Bacteria; phylum Oederibacteriota; class JAJYGY01; order JAJYGY01; family JAJYGY01; genus CAYXCT01. Next base: position 2,820 of record CAYXCT010000167.1, read on the forward strand.
GCCACCCTCGCTTTCCGGGTACGGGGGGCTTGCGTCTTTGCTGCGGTCTTGCGGGCCATGGTCGCTCCTTAGGAATTCCGGCTGGGCTTATCCCAGACGGCAAGGTGATAACAGACAATATGCTGATAAAGAGGGATGCGCTCCAACAGGTCCTGCATGCGGCTGAAGAAGCGCTGCCAAGGCTCGCGGTTCACCGGCCAGACCCTGGCTTCCAGGATCTGCATGCTGGCCTCGCCCATGCCGGCTTGGCGCAGCAATGCCCGGAGGCGCCAGCGAGTGAAATGCTGATGCCCCTCCAGCAAGGTCAAGCGCAGGTAGAAGATGGGGTTGAGCCGGTTGGCCTCCATCACCAGCACCCGGCCGCCCGGCCGGCACAGCCGCGCCATCTCAGCCAGGGCCTTGGCAGGATGGGAGGCATGATGAAGCATGTCCTTCTGCAACACCAGGTCGTAGCCGCCCTTGAGCCCAACCAGGGACTCGGCATCCCCCTGGCGGAAGCGCAGGCGCCCCTTGTGCTGGGCGGCCAAGCCCGGCCAGGTGGCGCGCGGCTCCAGGTCGATGGCATCCACCTTCCATCCCAGCCCCGCCAGATGGGCGGCCTCATAGCCCTCGCCGCAGCCCAGGTCCAGCACGCGGCGGCCGCGGCCAGGGGGCAGCAAGGCCACCAAGCGCCCGAGCGCCCGCTGGCGGTAGGCCTCCGCGGCGAGCTTACCATACCCCAGGAAAGGCTCAGCGCTCATGCGCGGCCTTTGTCATAGTGCTTCTTGATCCTCAGGCGGTAGAACACCGCGGCGGTGTCCCAGGCGATGTTGAAGATGGTGTTGAAGCCGATGTGGCCGAACTTGCCCCGGTAATTGACGATGACCGGGGCCTCAGAGATGCTGAAGCCGAAGTGGTTGGCCAGCACCAAGAGCTCAAGGTCGAAGGCATAGCGCTTGATGAGCACCTTGGGGAAGATGCAGGTGAGCACCTCGCGCTTGAAGAGCTTGAGCCCGGTCTGCGTGTCCCGGATGGGCAGGCCGAAGAGCAGCTTGACCAGGAAGAAATAGCCGGCGGAGATGAAGCGCCGCTTCATCGGGTAGTCAATGCGGCTCTGGGGATGGCGCTTGCTGCCGATGACGATGTCGCTGCCCGTCTCCTGCTGGATGGTGAAGAAGAGCTTCACCTGCGCCGGGTCGATGTCCAGGTCGCTGTCCAGGAACACCACCCATCTGCCCTTGCAGAGGCGGAAGGCCTCCTTGAGGGCCCAGCCCTTGCCCTGGTTCACCTCGTTGCGCTTGACGCTGACATTGCGCAGCCCCTTGGCGGCCTTGCGCGCCTCCTCAAAGGTCCAGTCGCCGCTGCCGTCATCCACCACCACGATCTCAAAGGTCTTGCCCAGGCTCCGCAGCATGCGGTGCACAGCGCAAAGGTTGGCCTTGATGCGCGCGCCCTCCTGGTAGGCCGGCATGAGCACCGAGATCTCTGGTTTTGTGGCCATGCTCCCTCCGCTAATCGGCACGGTCCTGCAGCGCCACTGCCAGGCTCTCGCCCTCATCCAGCCCGCCCGAAGGCCCCTTTTTAGCCGGTCCCAGCGCCAAGAGCAGGCCGCTCAAGAGCGCCAAGCCCGAGGCCGCCCCCAGGCAGGCCACCAGCTGGCCCGCGCTGGCGTGGAAGAGCTCGAGCAGCACATAATAAGCCAAGGTCACCAGCGCCATCAGGAGGACCGGCAGGCGGCGGCCCAGGGCCAGATGATAGAGGAGCACGAGCTGGGACAGCGCCAGGGGCACCACCGCCAGCGAGTACCAGCGCACCATGGGCGCCAGGCTGTCAAAGGAGGCCTGGGGCCCGCAGAGCAGGTGGATGATCCAGGGGGTCATGGCCCACACCACCGCCAGGCCGGCCAGCAGCAGCGCAGCGTGGGCGGCCAGGAATTTGAGCAGCAGCGGCCGTGTGTCCTGGCCCCTGGCCCGGGCGGCGCTGACGGCCGGCAGCAGCACCAGCACCAGCGCGCTGCCGGCGTAGAGGAAGGACTTGGCGACCAGGGCCATCCGGCTGTAATCCGCCGCCGCCGCCTCGGTCCAATGGTGCTTGGCCGCAAACAGGTCCAAGAAGCAAAGCAGGGAGAAAAGGCCCAAGGCCAATGTGTCCGTGCTCAGCTCACCCAGGCGCCGCATCCATCCTTGCTTGGCTTCCCCGCCGCCTTGGCCCTCTGCCGGGCCGAGGCCGAACAGGCCGAAGGACGCCACGCCCAAGCCCAGCAGGGCGCCATAGAA
>CAYXCT010000168.1:0-5031 GCA_964463435.1 uncultured bacterium
CGCCCATGGGCCGGGTGGGCCGCTCGCGCCTGGGCTTGGCGCCCTTGGCCTTGGCGGCCTGGCCCTCCAGCCCCAGCAGGTCGCCCTGGGCCAGGGCCTCGCCGGGCTTGAGCGCGCGCAGGCGGCCCGCCTGGTCGCGCAGCTCGGCGGCGCGCTCGAAGTCCAGCTCGGCGGCGGCCTGGCGCATCTGCTTCTCCAGCTTGGCCACCAGCTGCGGGATGGCATCCGGGTCGAAATAGGGGCTCTGGCCCTCGCCCGCGGCCGGCGCCACGATGGTCAGGTAGTCCTTCTCGTAGACCGACTCCAGGATGTCCTTGATGGAGGACTTGATGCTCTGGGGGGTGATGCCGTGCTCGGCATTATAGGCCAGCTGCCGCACGCGGCGGCGGCCGGTCTCGCCCATGGCCCGCTTCATGCTGTCGGTGCGGCGGTCGGCGTAGAGGATGACGCGCCCCTCCACGTTGCGCGCGGCCCGGCCCATGGTCTGGATGAGCGAGCGGTCGCTGCGCAAGAAGCCCTCCTTGTCGGCGTCCAGGATGGCCACCAAGCTCACCTCGGGCAGGTCCAGCCCCTCGCGCAGCAGGTTGATGCCCACCAGGCAGTCGAACTCGCCCTGGCGCAGCTCGCGCAAGATCTTGATCCTCTCCAGGGTCTCGATGTCGCTGTGCAGGTAGCGCACGCGCACGCCCTGCTCCTGCAGGTAGCTGGTGAGGTCCTCGGACATGCGCTTGGTCAGCGTGGTCACCAGCGTGCGCTCGCCCTTGGCGGCGCGCAGGCGCACCTCGCCCAGCAGGTCGTCCACCTGGCTTAGGCAGGGCCGCACCTCCACCTCGGGGTCGCAGAGCCCGGTGGGACGGATGATCTGCTCCACCACCTGGCCCTTCGCGCGCTCCAGCTCCAGCTTGCCGGGGGTGGCCGACACGCAGACCAGCTGCTTCACCTTGCCCTCGAACTCTTCCCAGTACAGGGGCCGGTTGTCGATGGCCGAGGGCAGGCGGAAGCCGTAGTCGATGAGGCTCTGCTTGCGCGCGCGGTCGCCCTCGAACATGCCGCGCACCTGCGGCAGGGTCACGTGGCTCTCATCGGCCACCACCAGGGCGTCGTCGGGCAGGTAGTCCAGCAGGGTGCTGGGGGGCTGGCCCGGCTGGCGCCCGTCCAGGTGCCGGCTGTAATTCTCGATGCCCTGGCAGGTTCCCAGCTCCTTCAGCATCTCCAGGTCGAAATGGGTGCGCTGCTCCAGCCGCTGGGCCTCCAAGAGCTTGCCCTGGCCCTTGAGCTCGGCCAGCCGCTCCGCGAGCTCGGCGCGGATGCTCTGCACGGCGCGCTCGATCTCGCTCTTGGGGGTCACGAAATGCTTGGCCGGGTAGACCGCGGCGCTGGCTAAGTCGCGGAAGGCTTGGCCCGTGAGCGGGTCCGCCTCGCGGATGCGCTCCAGCACGTCGCCGAAGAACTCAAAGCGCAGCGCCGTGTCGCCATAGGCCGGGTAGACCTCCAGGCTGTCGCCGCGCACCCTGAAGCGCCCCCGGTAGAAATCCAGGTCGCCGCGGCTGTACTGCATCTCCACCAGCTTGCGCAGCAGGTCCTCCTGGCGGTAGGCCTTGCCCTGCTCCAAGATCAGGTACATGCCGCGGTACACGTCCGGGTCGCCCAGCCCGTAGATGCAGGAGACCGAGGAGATGATGATGGTGTCGCGCCGCTCCAGCAATGCATGGGTGGCCGCCAGCCGCAGCCGGTCTATCTCATCGTTGATGCTGGCGTCCTTCTCGATGAAGGTGTCGGTGCTGGGCACATAGGCTTCGGGCTGGTAGTAGTCGTAATAGCTGACGAAGTACTCCACCCGGTTCTTGGGGAAGAAGCTCTTGAACTCGCCGTAGAGCTGGGCGGCCAGGGTCTTGTTGTGGCTGATGATGAGGGTGGGGCGCTGCAGGCGCTGGATGAGGCTGGCCACGGTGAAGGTCTTGCCGCTGCCGGTCACGCCCAGCAGCACCTGCCAGGGCTGGCCCTGGCGCGCTCCAGCCTCCAGCGCCGCGATGGCGGCGGGCTGGTCGCCCTGGGGGAGAAAATCAGAGACTAGCTCAAAGGGCTGCATCTCAAAGGCCTCGCTTGCGGAAGATCTCCTTGAGCAGGTCCTTGACCTCGGAATTCTCGGGGTCCACCTCGAGCACCTTCTGGCAGGCGCGCATGGCATCCTGCAGCAGGTCCTGCGCCAAGAAGGCCCGGGCCGAGGCCAGCAGCGCGGCATGGTCGTGCTCGATGTTCTTGGTGGCCGAGGCCTTGAGGGCGTCGCTGATGCGGCGGCTGGGCTTGGCCGCATCGCCGCCGGGATGCAAGGCAGGGGCGGCGGCTGGCTGGCTGCGCTGCAGGGCCTGGGCGATGACGGCCTGCTTGCGCAGCTCCTGGGCCTGGCGCAGGGCATCCAGGGCCTGGCGCTCGGCATCCGCCTTGGCGCGGGCCTCGGCTTCCGCCCGCTGCTGGGCCTCCTGCTGGGCCTTGAGCGCCTGCATGGCCTGCTGCTCGCGCTGGAGGGCGGCCTGCTCGGCCTCCACGCGGGCCTTGGCCTCGGCCTCCATCTGCGTCTTCATGTCCGCCAGGGCCTTGGCGCGCACCTCGGTCTCAAGGCGCGCGGCCTGCTCGCGCATCAGCGACTGCATGCGCTCCTCGAACTCCTTCTCGCGGCGCAGCATCTCCTCGCGCTCGCGGCCGAGGCGCGCCTGGTTCTCCTTCTGTTCCTCCTCGATGCGCCGGGCCATCTCCTGGGCGGCCGCCTCGCGGGCCTTGGCCTCAGCCTCCAGGCGCGCCACCTCGATCTGGCGCCGCAGCATCTCGGCCTCCTGGGCCATCTGGGCCTCGCGCTCGCGGATGGCGGCCTCGGCCTCCTCGCGCTCGCGGCGCACCTGGGCGCGCAGGGCCTCCGATTCGGCCTTGAAGCGGGCCTCGCGGTCCAGGGCCTCGCGCTCAAAGCGCTGGCGCAGGGCCTCGGCCTCGCGCAGCGAGGCCTGGTAGGCCGCGTCGCGGGCCGCCGAGCGCTCGGCCTCCACCTCGGCCGCGCGGGCCTGCCGCTCCTCCTCCTCCTCCGCGCGCGCCTGGCGCTCCCGCTCCTCAACGGCCTGGGCGCTGGGCTGCTCCGACGCGGCGGGGGCGGCGGGGGCCGCGGCCGGCCTCGGGGCCTCGCCATCGCCCATCAGCTTGTGGCGCATCTCCATGGCCGCGCGCTGGATGATGTCCTGCTCGCTGGCGCTGCTCTTCTGCAGGGCGGAGAGCTCGCTCTCCATGCGGCTGCGGGCCTCGGCTTCCTCGCGCTCCCAGCGGCTGCGGGCCTCTGCCTCCAGCTGCTGGCGCTTGGCCTCCTCCAGGCGGCGGGCCTCCTCGGCCTGCAGCTGGGCCCACTGCTCCTCGGCCTGGCGCTTCTTCTCCAGCTGGTCGCGCACCTCCTGCAGGCGGTTGCGCACCGCCGGCTCGTCCGGGCTGAACTTGAGGATGGTGACCAGCGATTCGATGGCATTGTCAAAGTCCTCGGCCTGCAGGTAGCTCTCGGCCAGGCTGAAGAGCTTGGCCACGAACTCCCGCCCCGGGTCGGCCGGCGGCGGGTCCTGCTGGCCGGCGGCGGGCGCCTCCGCTGAGGCGGCCGAGGCCTCCTGCCGCAAGCGGGCGGCCTGCACCTCGTCCAGCAGCTTGTGGATGTCCAGGTCGGCGGGGTCCACGTCCAGCAGGCGCTGGCCGGCCTCATGGGCCGCGTCCAGGCTCCCCTTGCCCAGCAGGGCCCGGGCCTCGGCCAAGCGGGCCTGGATGCTGGCGTGCTGCAGCGCAATCGCCTCGGGATTGCCCGGCTCCAGCCGCAGGGCGCGGCGGCAGGTGGCCAGGGCCTTGTCATGCTGCCCGGCTTGGGCCTGCAGGCGCGCGCACTCCAGGTACTCGCGCAGGGCCTCCTGGGGCGCGCCGCGGCGCGCCTGGATCTCCGCCAGCATGTTGCGCAGGTTGGGGTCCTGGGGGTCCTGGCGCTCCAGCTTGCGGTACTCCTCCAGGGCGCGGTCCCACTTGCCCTCTTGGAAGTAGCCGTAAGCCACCTTGAGCCCTATCTTCTTCTCTTCAGAACTCATAGCCTCCCCATCTTGGCCGCCCTGCGCAGCGGTCCTCCATTATAGCCCTGCCCCGCCCCGCGGGGAAGGGGCATGCGACTCCCCGCTTCCCTTCCCGGCCCCGCTCGCGTAATATGGCCGCATGACCTGGATCGATGCCCTCCTCATCCTAGCCCTGCTGGGCTTCGCCTTCGCAGGCTGGCGGCTGCGCGCCAGCCTGCTCTTGGCCGTGCTCTGCGCGCTGGCCTTGAGCCCCCTGCTGGCCACCCAGGCCGCGCGCGCCTGGGGCCCCTGGCTGCAAGCCAAGGCCGGCGCTTGGGCCGGCCCGGCGCTCACCTATTGGCTGGCCTTTGCCCTGATCCTGCTCTTCATCGGCCTGGCCTTCAGGATGCTGGGCGCCATGGCCGAGACCCTGGCCCTGTCAGCCGTGGACAGCCTGCTGGGCGCGCTGCTGGCGGCCCTGCTGGGCTTGGCGGCCCTGGCGCCCCTGGACCAGGCCCTGGGCCAGTCCAATCCCGGCTGGCGGCAGATGCAGGAGCAGCCCAAGTGCTACAGCTGCCGCTCCATCCTGCCCCAGGCCCGGCAGAGGGAGGCCGAGGCCCTGGCCTGGCTGCGCGACAACATCTCGAGCAAGCTGGGCCCCTCCTAGCTGATGGCAAAAAGAGAAAGAGCCCGCCGGCAACGGCGGGCTCTTTCTCTTTAGAAGATCGTCCTGTGCCATGGCTTGAATTGGCCATGGCACTAGGGGCACCGCCGGCTGGTGGCCGGCGGCCTAGAAGCTGGCGGCGATCGAGAACTGGCTGCTGGTGCCCAGGCTGCCCTTGTCCACGTAGGCGTAATCCACGGTCAAGAGCATCAGGCGCAGGCCCACGCCGGCCGAGAGGCCGCCATTGTCAGAGCTGCCTGAGCCGCCGCCCTGCCAGCGCCAGCCGCCGCGCAGGAAGAGGGTCTTGGC
>CAYXCT010000169.1:0-3453 GCA_964463435.1 uncultured bacterium
TCACCGGGGCCCAGCAGCGGGTGTGGGGCGAGATCCAGGCGGACCTGGCCCGGCCCAAGCCCATGCACCGGCTGATCCAGGGCGACGTGGGCTGCGGCAAGACCCTGCTGGCGGCCCTGGCCCTGGCCCGCGCCTGCGGCCTGGGCTGGCAGGCGGCCCTGATGGCGCCCACCGAGATCTTGGCGGGCCAGCACCTGCTCACCCTGCGCCGCATCCTGGCGCCCACGGGCATCGAGGTGCGGAGGCTCATGCAAGGGCAGAAGGCCAAGGAGCGGCGCGAGGTGCTGGACCACATGGCCAGCGGCCGGCCCATGCTGGTGGTGGGCACCCAGGCCCTGATCCAGGAGGGCGTCAGCTTTGGCCGCCTGGGCCTGGCGGTGGTGGATGAGCAGCACCGCTTTGGCGTGGCGCAGAGGCTGAAGCTGGCGCAGAAGGCGGCGGTGAAGCCGCACGTGCTGGTGATGACCGCCACTCCCATCCCGCGCACCCTGGCCATGACCGTGTACGGCGACCTGGATGTGAGCGTGGTGGATGAGCTGCCGCCGGGCCGCAAGCCCGTGCGCACCGCCTGGGTGCGTCCGGCGGGGCGCGCGGCGGTGTGGGAGCAGGTGCGCCAGGAGCTCAAGGCGGGCCGGCAGGCCTATGTGGTCTATGCCCTGGTGGATGACAGCGACAAGCTGGAGCTGAAGGCCGCCACGGCCCAGGCCGAGCGCCTGCAGGCCGACATCTTCCCGGAGTTCAAGGTGGGCCTGCTGCACGGCCGGCTGAAGGGCGAGGAGAAGGACGCGGTGATGGCCGAGTTCATCGCCGGCCGCCTGCAGCTGCTGGTCAGCACCACGGTCATCGAGGTGGGGGTGGATGTGCCCAACGCCAGCGTGATGGTGGTGGAGGATGCCGACCGCTTTGGCCTGGCCCAGCTGCACCAGCTGCGCGGCCGGGTGGGCCGCGGGGCGGCGCAGAGCCTGTGCTATTTGCTGGGCGACCCCAAGGGCGATGAGGGGCGGGCCCGCCTGGAGGCCATGCAGGAGAGCAGCGACGGCTTTGTGATCGCCGAGCGCGACCTGGAGCTGCGCGGCCCGGGCGAGTTCTTGGGGCTCAGGCAGAGCGGCCTGCCGGACCTCAAGCTGGCCGACCTGGTGCACGACCGGGCCCTGCTCAGCCAGGCCCGCGATCGGGCCCAGGCCCTGCTATTGGAGGACCCCATGCTGGCGAAGCCGGAGCATGAAGGCCTGCTCAAGCAGGTGACGGCCCGCTTCGAAGCCAGGCTGGAGCTGGGAGAGGTGGGGTAGACCGGTCCGACCTCACTCCCACCCCCACCGTGCAAGCCGCCAAATAAAATCCCCCGCCCCCTCTCCACAGTGGAGAGGGGGCGGGGGATGCTGTTTTCAGGCCAACACGGCAGGGGTGGGGGTGAGGTCAGGAAGGGCTGGGCACCGCCAGGTACTTGACGAAGGCGTCAATGGCCTGCTGGGCGCTGCAGGGGGCGTTGAGCATGTAGACCTTGAGCCCCGCGGCCTCCAGGGCGCCCACGGCGCCGCAGGCGTGGCCGTAGCCCAGCACCGCGTCGCAGTCGGACACCAATTGGGCGATGCCCTGGTGAGGGTCCATGCCTGCCTCGCGCGGGCTGCCGTGGGCGTGGAACTTGGGGTCGGCGAAGCTGTTGGCGCGGGCTTCGCTGCCCACCACCTGCCCGGCCTGCACCTCGAACACCAGGAAGTTGGGGCTGCTGCCCATATGCGATGAGACCTGGATGCCGTCGGACTCGGTGGGGATGGCGATCTTCATCACAGCCTCTCGAGCTTGAGGGTCTCGCTGGCCACGTCGGCCACCTCGGCAGGGCCCCAGTACTGGATGGGGCCGGGGTATTGGAAGTCGTCCTGGACCGCCCAGGCCGCGCGCTGCGAGGCGAAGGCCTTGAAGGGCTTGCCTTCCAGCTCCACCAGGGCCTTGCGGATGACGGGCTTGTCCTGGCCATGGCGGCGCTCCATGTTCATCATCATGGTCAGCGGCACGCCGCCGGAGAGCCATTCGGCCGCGGGCTTGGTGAGGCCGCGCAGGCTGCTCAAGTAGCCGGTGAGCCCGCTGGCCACCAAGAGCGCGGCGGTGAAGCCCAGGCCGTAGCAGTAGTCGGCGTCGAAGTTGCTGGGCGCCGCGCAGCGGCCCTCGTAGCCGAAGAAGTGGTTGAGCGCGCTGAACTTGGCCTTGGTCTGCCCGGCCGCCCGCAGCTCTTGCACGCGCGCGCCCACGGTCTCGATGAGCAGCTTCTCGGTCTCGATGCGGCTCACCTGCACGTTGCCGTGCGGGTCGCGGTCGGCCAGCAGCTGCAGGCGGATGCCCCAGGGCAGGGAATCGAAGGCCGCGCGAGAGGCAGGGCTCAGCTTGCCCGCCACCTCCTCGGCCAGCTCGGCCGCGGGCCGGCCCTCGGGCGCGTGGGCCAGCAGGTCATTGAGCTCGCTGATCAGGGCCTTGATCTCGGGGATGAACTCCACCAGGCCCTCGGGGATGAGCGCCACGCCGAAGTGCTTGCCCTCGGCGGCGCGCTTCACCACCGCCTGGGCTATCTCCTCGGTGACCTGGGCCAGGGTCTGGCGCTTGGCGGCCACCTCTTCGCTGACCAGGCACACGTTGGGGTGGGTCTTGAGGGCGCACTCCAGGCCGATGTGGCTGGCCGAGCGGCCCATCAGCTTGATGAAGTGCCAGTACTTCTTGGCGCTCATGGCATCGCGCATGATGTTGCCGATGAGCTCGCTGTACACCTTGCAAGCCGTGTCAAAGCCGAAGCTGGCCTCGATCTGCTCGTTCTTGAGGTCGCCATCGATGGTCTTGGGCGCGCCGGTGACGGTGATGCCCAGGCCCTTGGCCTTGAAGTACTCGGCCAGCACCGCGGCATTGGTATTGCTGTCGTCGCCGCCCACGATCACCAGGGCGCTGATGCCCGCGGCCTTCATGTTCTTGGCGCAGAGGTCGAACTGCTCGCTGGTCTCCAGCTTGGTGCGGCCGCTGCCGATGATGTCAAAGCCGCCGGTGTTGCGGTACTGGGCGATGAGGGCCTCGGTGATCTCGACCTTCTTGTCCTCCAAGATGCCCGAAGGGCCGCCCAAGAAGCCGAAGAGCTGGCTGGCGGGGTTGAGCTTCTTGAGGCCGTCGAAGAGGCCGGAGACCACGTTGTGGCCGCCGGGGGCCTGGCCGCCCGAGAGCACCAAGCCCACCTTGAGGGCCTGCGCGGAGACCGGCGCGCCGCCCGCGGCAAAGCTGAGCTCCTCCTGGCCGTAGGTGCCGGGGAAGAGCTCCTTGATCCTGGCCTGGTCGGCGATGGACTGGGTGGGCTTGCCCTTCTTGACGCCAATGCTGGCCAGGGGCTGGGTGAGGGTGCGGGGAAGCTTGGGGCTGTAGGCGGCCCGGGCTCTTTGCAGGGGCGAGATGGGCATTAGGGAGGCTCCTAAGTGTTGGTTT
>CAYXCT010000169.1:3553-4949 GCA_964463435.1 uncultured bacterium
CCGGGCTCTTTGCAGGGGCGAGATGGGCATTAGGGAGGCTCCTAAGTGTTGGTTTTGGGGTCGGATGTTGCCCTCACCCCCGGCCCCTCTCCCAAAGGGAGAGGGCCACTGGAACGAGGGGTGAGGGCAAAGCTCAGGTAAAGTTAAAGGACGACCGGGATAGGATAATGGAAGTCGGCCCTGTTTTGAACGGAATTTTTTAGGGCTGGCCCGGGTGATTGCGCTGATGGGCCCTCAAGAGCAGGGGGCCGGCCTTGGCCTTGAGATGGGCTAGGCAGCGGGCCTGGCTGGCCTGGCGCAGGGCCGGGGGCGGGCTGAGCCGGGCCAAGGCCGTGAGAACCTGGTGCCGGCAGGCAGCGTGCGGGCAGGCCTTGAGCACAAAGGCCCGCAGGCCGGCCTGGGCTTGGATCCAGGGCAGCAGGCTCTCGGGCAGCAGGCGCTCCAGGCGCTGGCGCAGGTGGCTGGCCAGGGCTGGGCTCGCGCCCCCGCTGCCCACGGCCACCACCAGCTGGCCGCGCACCAGGGTGGCGGGCACATAGAACCCGCACAAGGGCGCCTGGTCCACCACATTCACCGGCACGCCATCGCGCTTGGCCATGCGGGACACCGCGCCATTGATGGCCGGGTCATCCGTGGCCGCGATGGCCATCAGATAGGGCTTGAGGCTCCGGGCGCGGAAGGGCCCGGGCTTGAGCCGCAGCTGGGCCGGATGGCGCTTGGCCAGGCGGAGCAGCCCAGGATGCATCCACAGGGCCTGCACCTCGGCGCTGGCGCCAAGCTTGAGCAGCCATTCGACCTTGCGCAGGGCCACCACGCCGCCGCCAGCCACCAGGCAGGGGCGGCCGTCAGGCACCACGAAGATGGGGATGGGCTGGGCTTGGGCATTGCGCTGGGCCATGGGTTCTCCTTGAAAGGCGCATTATCGCTTTTTTTGGTGCAAAATCTCCATAGAAGTGTATATTGTTTGCAGGGCCTAGCTTCCTGCTGATCGCAGCCAGAAGTGATAGAGGCCAGGACAGCAGCAAGCATGGAGGTAACAGATGGGTGCAGTGAGCGGCAAGGTGAAGTGGTTCAACGAGAAAAAGGGCTTCGGCTTCTTGGAGCAGCCCGGCGGTCCGGATGTGTTCGTGCACTTCTCGGCCATCGGCGGCAGCGGCTTCAAGACCTTGGCTGAGGGCCAGGCTGTGACGTTTGATGTGACCGACGGGGCCAAGGGCCCCCAGGCCAGCAACGTGATGCCTGCCTAAGCTTCTCGATCCACCATAAAAAAGGGGAGCCCTTCGGGGCTCCTCTGGTGTTTTATTTCAATTGCGTTTGGGCTGCATCGGTTCCCGATCGCCGTTTATCGCATGGAAGAGGCGAATCAACACAGGTCGACTTTGTGCCGCCGGTCTAT
>CAYXCT010000170.1:0-4948 GCA_964463435.1 uncultured bacterium
CCCTCAACTACGCCCACGGCTTCATCAAGGCTGAACAGCTTCTGAACGCATCGGTGGTGACTCTGGATGGCGAAGCCATCCAGCCCCTGTACCGTTGACCCGTCGTGACTTGGAGGTGATGATGCATCGGTCCCGCTGGTACCTGCTCATGCTGGCCCTGGCACTCTCTGCCAGCCCGCTGCGCGCGGCCTTTGACAAGGCGGGCGTGCTGGGCATCGGGGCGCGGCCGCTGGGCATGGGCGACGCCTACGTGGCCATCGCGGACGACAGCTCCGCCATGTACTGGAACCCTGCCGGCATGGTGCAGGTGCCCCGCATGGAGCTCTCGGGCTTCGTGGGCAGCCTGCTCAACGGCAAGGAATACAACATGGCCATCGGCTTCGTGCTGCCCTTCTATGAGCAGACGGCCATCGGCGTTTCGGTGGTCAGCCTCTACCACAACACCGGCGACGCGGCCACTCAGGCCTTTGAGAACAACTACAAGCTCTCCTTCGCCACCCCGCTGAATGTCGAGAAGACGGTCAGCGTGGGCGTGAACTTAAAGTTCCTTCAGTTTGCCAGCAACGCCCAGGCCAGCTACACCGATGCCCAGGGCAACAACCAGACCATCAATGCCACGGCCTCGGCCTTGGGCATGGACTTGGGCTTCCTCTACCAGGTGATGCTGCCCAGCTATGGCAAGAAGGTCAGCTTCGGCTTCTTTGCTGAGGACCTGGACACGGTGCTGACCTGGGAATCGGGCAGCCAGGAGCGCGTGCCCCTCTACCTCGATTTCGGCCTGGCCTACTGGCTTGAGGAGAACCTGGTCTTCGCCGGCGGCGTGGCCAACCTGAACGACACCAACATCAGCGGCGAGCCCCTGGACACCACCCTCTACACCATCGACAGCGCTGGCAACACCGTGGAGGCCATCAATAGCCTTGAGCCCAATGAGTGGCGCCCCCATCTGGGCGTGGAGGGCTGGTTCTTCGACAACCACCTGGGCATCCGCACCGGCTACACATCCTTTGTCACCACCGCCGGCCGCTTCACCGCGGGCGTCAGCTATCGCGCCAGCGACTGGGGCGTGGATTATGCCTACATCGGCCATGCCGAGCACCTGGGCGACTCGCACCGGCTCTCGGCCGACTACCAGTTCGGGCCGGACAGCCGCAAGGTGCGCGTGGTCAGCCTGGTGCAGCCGCCGGTGAACCTGAAGGCCTCCGCGGCCAACAACTCGGTGGACCTGTCCTGGACGCCCAACCCGGACCCCAACGTGACAGGCTACACCATCTACATGAGCAAGGCCCCGGGCACGGGATACAACCCCATCCAGCGCCGCATCAAGGAGAACCAGGTGGTGGTGGACGGCCTGACCAATGGCACCCGCTACTACTTTGTGGTGGCCTCGGTCAACAACAGCTGGCCATCGGTCGAGTCCGCCTATTCCGCCGAAGTCTCGTGCGTGCCGGCCCCCATCATCCCCGGGGCGCCCAGCATGACCGGCGCCGCCGCGGCCGCGCAGGCCAAGCCTGAGGGCACCATCACCCTCAAGGGCTGGGGCCCGCCCATGGGCGCCATCGCCGGCTACAACCTCTACATGAGCAAGTCCTCGGGCGCGGGCTATGTGAAGGTGAACGACAAGCCCATCACCGGCCTCAGCTACCCGGTGAACGGCCTGGATGTTGGCGAGCGCTACTACTTCATCCTCACCTCGCTGAGCAGGGACACGCCCCCGGTGGAGTCGCGGCCCTCGCCTGAGCTCTCGCGGGTGGCCACCCAGGCGGCCCCGTTGCCCGGCCCCGCCGCGGTGCCGGCGCCCCCCACCAAGTGACAAGGAGCAGGCCATGATCAACGGTCTCTACAACGCAGCCGCGGGCATGAACGCTGAGCTGGCGCGCCAGGACGTGATCACCAACAACCTGGCCAACGTCAACACCACGGGCTTCAAGAAGGACGTGGCAGTGTTCCAGGCCTTCCCCAACATGCTGGTGGCCCGCATCAATGACCGCATGGCGGGCAAGCACATGGCTTTCAACCCCAACGCCAACCCGGCGGTGGAGCCGCTGGGCGTGGTGGGGCACGGCGCCCAGCTGGCCGAGGTTGACACCGATTACAGCGAGGGCACGCTGAGCCGCACCGACCAGACCTTTGACCTGGCGCTGGAGGGCAAGGCCCTCTTCACCGTGCAGACCCAGGATGGCGAGCGGGCCTACACCCGGGCCGGCAACTTCACCATGGATGCCGAAGGCCAGCTGGTCACCAAGAACGGCGAGATTGTGCTCTCCGAGCGCGGGTCTGCCATCAAGATAGACCCCAGCGCCAAGGAGATCGTGATCGACCAGTACGGGCATGTGAAGGTGGATGGCGTGGAGGCGGACCAGTTGCAGCTGACCAAGTTCGAGAGCATCAACGACCTGGAGAAGCGCGGCGACAACCTCTATGCCAGCAAGGATGGGGTGGGGCTCAGCACGGCCAGCCAGGACGACCCGGTGCGCGTCCATCAGGGCTTCTTGGAAGGCTCCAACGTGCAGGTGACCAAGGAGATGGTGGACATGATCACGGTCAGCCGCGCTTATGAGGCCAACCAGAAGGTGGCCCAGATCATGGATAGCACCCTGAACCAGGCCATCAACCAGGTGGGGCGCGTTTGAGAGCCGCCCCCTCTTGGGGGCGGCAGGGCTTCTTGATGAGTGAACGCCGCCGGACCTGAAAGGGAAGCGGCAAACCCCGGGACTGAAGATCCCGGGTATGGAGGAGGTTGCAAAATGATGCGAGCGCTCTACACCGCTGCCTCGGGCATGCAGACCCAGCAGCTGAACATGGACACCATCTCGAACAACCTGGCCAACGTCAACACCACCGGCTTCAAGACCAGCCGCGCCGAGTTCCAAGACCTGCTCTACGCCCATCTGCGGCCCGCGGGCAGCATCGATGCCACCGGCCAGCAGATCCCGGTGGGCATCGAGGTGGGCAACGGCGCCAAGGCCTCGGCCATCACCAAGATCTTCACCCAGGGCTCGGCCCAGAACACGGGCAACACCCTGGACCTGATGATCCAGGGCGATGGCTTCTTCCAGGTGAGCATGCCGGATGGCAGCATCCAGTACACCCGCGATGGGAGCTTCAAGGCCGATGCCAATGGCCGCGTCTGCACCAGCGAGGGCTATCCCCTGGAGCCGGCCGTCACCATCCCCAGCGCGGCCACCGGCGTGGTGGTCACCAGCACCGGCCAGGTGCAGATCACGCTGCCCTCGCCCCAGCCCAACCAGGTGGTGGGCCAGATCCAGCTGGCGCGCTTCACCAACCCGGCGGGCCTGAGCTCGCAGGGCCAGAACCTCTACACCTCCACGGAGGGCTCGGGCGATGCGCGCCTTGAGCAGCCCGGGGTGGACGGCACCGGCACCCTGAGCCAGGGCTTTTTGGAGACCAGCAACGTGCAGGTGACCACCGAGATGGTCAACCTCATCACCTGCCAGCGCGCCTATGAGGTCAACACCAAGGCCATCACCGCCTCGGACCAGATGCTGAATGACGCCAATCAGCTCGGAACGCTGACCAGCTAGCCGATGAAGACCCTCCTCCTCGCAGCCCTGATGGCGGCCTCCAGCCTGGCGGCAGCAAGCTTTGACCTGCTCCCCCAGGCCGTGGTGCCCGGGCCCAAGATCTACGCGGCCCAGGTGCTCAGCCCCACGCCGGATGCCTCTTGGGCTGCGGTGGAGCTGGGCCAGGTGGCCTTGCCCGGCTCTGAGCGCATCTTGACCCATGACAGCGTGCTGATGCGCCTCAAGCGCAGCGGCAAGATGCCCGAAGGGCTGGAGCTGGCTGGCGCGGGCAAGTGCGTGGTGAAGGCCAGCGCGCAGGTCATCCCCGGCAAGGACATCCTTGATTTCGGCCGCCAGTACATCGAAGCCCAGCTGGCCACGGGCCCGGGCGTCAGCATTGAAGTGCTGCCCCCCGCCTCCCAGCCGGACCTCAAGGTGCCGGATAGGCCGGTGAAGCTGGATGTGGCTGGCGACCATCCGGCAGGCTATCGCGGCCGCGTCATCCTGAGGGTGGTGGCCCGCCAGACGGCAGAGGATGGCAGCAGCATCGAGGCTGGCTCGGCCACCTTGAACTTCTTGGTGAAGGTGAGCAAGCCGCAGCTGGTGGCCATCAAGCCCATCGCGCGCGGCGAGAAGATCGGCGACGACAACACCGAGCTCAAGGTGAGGGACATCACCTTCTCCCCGGTGGAGGCCTTCTCCAACACCAGCCAGGCCTACGGCCTGGAGGCCAAGCGCAGCATCGCCGCCGACCTTTGCGTGGACCCCAGCATGGTGGACCTGCCCTTGGCCATCCACCGCGGCGATGTGGTGAGGCTCTTGGCCCGCTCCAATGGCGTCACGGTTGAGACGCCGGCCCGGGCCTTGCATGACGGCCGGGTGGGGGAGAGCATCGATTTCGTGGTGGAACAGACAAAGAAGGATGTGTACGCCAGGGTGGTTGACGGCCACACCGCAGTGGCGGCAGCGCCCTGAAGGCCGATCTAGCCAGCACACGCGCTTTGGAGCAAATGATGCGTTTCATGACGGCTCTTTTCCTGGTCTGCGCCTGCGGCCTCAATGCCGATTCGGTCTGGCCGGATGGCTATCGCACCCAGGGCAACAATGCCAGCCTGGTCTCGGACCAGCGCGCCTTGGAGGTGGGAGACCTGGTGACCGTGCAGGTCTCTGAGAACGCCTCGGCCTCCCAGGCCGTGAACACTCAGACGCAGAAGCAGGCCAGCGTGGCTGGCAATGCCGGCCTGGGGTCTTGGACCAGCGCGCCCGGCTCCCAGATGCCCATCAGCTCCTACGGCGCCGGCGCCGTTGAGAGCAGCCAGGGCGGCGGCAACAGCTCGCGCAGCGGCAACCTGGTGACCACCCTGAGCGCCCGCGTGGTGTCGGTGCTGCCCAATGGCAACCTCTACATCGAGGGCCGGCGGGTC
>CAYXCT010000171.1:0-4894 GCA_964463435.1 uncultured bacterium
CTTGCCCTTCACCTTGGGCATCAGCGCGCCCATCACCTTGCCCATGTCCTTGGGCGCGGCCGCGCCGGTGGCCTTGACCGCCTCAGCCACCAGGGCTTCGATCTCGGCCGGGGAGAGCTGGGGCGGCAGGAACTTCTGCAGCACCGCGATCTGGGCCTCTTCCACCAAGGCCAGGTCCTCCCGCGCGCCCTGGCGGAACTGGGCGATGGATTCGCGGCGCTGCTTGATGGCGGCCTGCAGCAGGCCGTGGATGTCCTCATCCGCCAGCGCCTTGTGCTTGTCTATCTCAGCCAGCTTCATGGCCGACTTGAGGCCTCGGATGGCGTTCAAAGCCGCCTCGTCCTTGCCCCGCATGGCCTCTTTGAGGGCCTGGTCCAGCGATTCACGCACGCCCATGGCGCACCCCCAGAAAACGTGCAAAGGCCGGCCCTGCCCGGGTCAAGGGGCGGGGCCAGCCTTTGGCTCACGCGCGATGCATCAACCTTCGCGGCCCTGCTTGCGGCGCTGGTTCTTGCGAGCCGCCAGGGACTTCAGCTTCTTGCGCACGCTGGGCTTCTCGTAATGCTCGCGCTTGCGCATCTCGGCCGTGATGCCGGAGAGTTCGACCTTCTTCTTGAACTGCCGCAGGGCAGCTTCAAAGGGCTTGTCCGGGTCAACCTTTACCTCGACCATTCATTGATCCCTCCCCTCATCAGGTCCGTTGTCCCGGCCTGGTCTCGCCGGCGGCCCTGTTGCTCGAAGGGCCCTGAAAGGCCCTCCGTGGAGCAAAGCTTTATAGCAAAGGGGAGGCCAGAGCGTCAATCCCCCGTTTTGGGCCTCAGCCCATGGCCCCCAGGCCGTGGCCGCCCAGCACATGCAGATGCAGGTGCTGCACGGTCTGGCCCGCGTCCCTGCCGGTGTTGAAGACCATGCGGAAGCCCCTCTCAGCCAGGCCGCGCTGGCGGGCCAGGGCGGCGCCCACCACCAGCAGGTGGCCAGCCAGGGCCTCCTGGGCCCCGCTGAGCTCCAGGGCGCTCTGCACATGGGCCTTGGGGATCACCAGCAGGTGCACCGGCGCCTTGGGGAAGATGTCCTCCAGCGCCACGCAAAGCGCATCCTCATGCAGCAGGGTGGACGGCAGGTTCTGGCTGGCGATCTTGCAGAAAAGGCAGTCTTCCATGGTCCCTCCTTGGCGAAGCCCCAAAAGCCCTCAGATCGCTGCTTCGCCGGCCGGGGCCGCAGGCTCCACCGGGATGAAGACAGGGTTCAATCCGACCTTCTTGCGGTACTCGCGGGCCATCTGGTCCTTGAACGGCGCCAGCGCGGCCTCCTCCACCAGGTTGAGCGTGCAGCCCCCAAAGCCGGCCCCGGTCATGCGGGCCCCGTGCACCCCGGGGATGGCCTGGGCCAAGTCTACCAGCTGATCCAGCTCCGGGCAACTCACCTCAAACAGGCGCTGCAGGCTGCGGTGGCTCTTGAGCATCAGCGCGCCGAAGGCCGCGGCATCGCCGGCCTTGAGCGCCTCCTTGGCCTTGAGCACCCGGTCGTTCTCATAGACCACATGCTCAGCCCGGGCACGCAGGCGGGGCGTGAGGGCCGACTTGTGGCGCTCAAAGGCCACCACCCCCACATCGCGCAGCGCCTCGTACTTGGGGTTGCGGGCCTGCAGGGCCTTGAGGGCCTGGCGGCATTCCTCGCGGCGCTCGGAATAGGCGCTGCCGTTGAGCCCCCGGGTCACCCCAGAGTTGACCAGCACAAAGCGCGCGCCGCCCAGGGCCAGGGGAAGGCTCTGCGTCTCAAGGCTGCGGCAGTCCATGAACAGCGCCTCGCCCGGCCGGCCGGCCGCCGACACCATCTGGTCCATCAGGCCGCAGGGGACGCCCATGAACTGGCTCTCCGCGCGCTGGCAGAGCTTGGCCATGGCCGCCGGCTCCCAGGCCCAGTCGCCCAGCGGCGTGAGCGCCGCCAGCACCGCCAGCTCCAGGGCCGCCGAGCTGGCCAGGCCGGCGCCCTGCGGCACATCGCCGGAGATGACCAGGTTGAAGCCATCCAGCTTGTGGCCGGCATTCTCCAGGGACCACAGCACCGATTTCACGTAGTTGGCCCAGCCGTCCTCGGGCCGCAGCTTGAGCAGGGCCAGGGGCGCGGTGATGCGCTCGCTGAAATCCATGCTGTAGACCGAGAGGGCGCGGTCGCTGCGGCGCTGGGCCGCCACCAGGATGTCGCGGTTGATGGCAGTGGGCAGCACATAGCCCTGGTTG
This sequence comes from uncultured bacterium, assembly GCA_964463435.1. Taxonomy (GTDB): domain Bacteria; phylum Oederibacteriota; class JAJYGY01; order JAJYGY01; family JAJYGY01; genus CAYXCT01. The sequence continues at coordinate 2,241 of CAYXCT010000171.1, forward strand.
TAGTCGGTATGCTCGCCGATCAGGTTGGCGCGCCCCGGCGCCCGGCCAAAGGCCAGCTTGCCGCCGGAATCGCCGTAGATCTCGAGGAACTTGGACCTCAGCTTCTGCAGCCTCTCGCTCATGTCGCTCCTGTTCAAGCCGTCTCGGCCGCCTGGCGGGCCGCCGCCTCTTTCATGGTCTCGCGACGGATGCGGGCCAGGGTGCTGTCGGGAATGTGCATGAAGGCGGCGACCACCGCGGGGTCGAAATGCGTGCCGGCGCAGGCCCTGATCTCGGCCTTGGCCTCGATGAAGCCGGTGGCGCGGCGGTAGACGCGGTCGCTGGTCAGGCTGTCAAAGGCATCGGCCACCGCGAAGATGCGGGCCGCCAGCGGGATGGCCTCGCCCTTGAGCCCGCGCGGGTAGCCCTTGCCATCGTAATGCTCATGGTGGCCGTAGACCACCTCGGTGGCGGCCTTGAGGAACCCGATGCCCTCCACCATGCGGCGGCCCATCTCGGGATGCTTGCGCATCTCCTCCCATTCCAGGGGCTCCAGGCGGCCGTTCTTGCGCAGGATGGCATCGGGCACGCCCAGCTTGCCGATGTCATGCAGCAGGGCCCCGGTCTCCACCTGCAGCCGCAGGGCCGGGGCCAGGCGCATCACCTCGCCGATGGCCGAGGCGTAGCGCTGCACGCGCAGGCTGTGGCCGGCGGTCTCATTGTCGCGGATGTCCAGGGCCATCACCAGGGCCTTCAGCGTGGCCATGTAGTTGTTCTCCAGCTCGACGTGGCTCTGGTGCACGCTGGCGATGAGGCGCTGGAAAGCCCCCTCCACCACGCTCATCTCCCTGTCCTCGGGGTGCAGGTCGATCTTGATGCTGTAGTCGCCGGTGGAGCTCATCAGCTGCATGACGCTGGCGAAGGCCAGCAGCGGGCGGGTGAGGCGCTGGGTGACCCACCAGGCCCCCAGCGAGGCCAGCACCAGGCCCAGCAGCGAGGCCGCGATGAGGGTGCGCTCGCTCTCAAAGACCTGGCGGTCGATCCGGGCGGTGTCCACCTGGGCCAGCAGCAGCCAATGCCGGCCCGGCGGGGCCGCCACCGGCACGCAGGCCACCAGGCAGCGGCTGTCCGCCCCGGCGCAGCCCATCCAGCGCTGGGGCAGGCCCGAATCAGAGGTGCGCCGCATCTCGCGGGTGAGCACGGTGGGCGCGCAGCGCCCCTGGCTCACGCCCCAGCAGGCCAGGGGCTGGGCGGCGCTGCCGGCCAGGTCCGCCTGGTAGAGGGTGATCTCCTCGAGGCGGTCCTGGTTGGAGAGGCGGGTCTCGCCCCACACGCGCTCCAAGAGCTCCGTGGCCTCGGGCACTGTCCCGGCATGGTCCACGGGCAGCCGCTCGACGGCCAGCGCGGCCACGGACAGCTCTTTGATGAGCGTGTCGCCCGCGGCCGCGTAAGCGGCCCTCTGCAGGCGCAGCACCGTCAGCCAGCCGGAGAGGAAGAGGCAGCCGGACAGGGTCAGCAGCAGCAGGGCGCCGATCTTCAGGTTGAGGGAGACTTTGCGCAATGGGTTCACAGCTCGTTCAAAGCAAGGGGGCTCAGCGCGAGAACTTCTGCTTCATCTTCTCGAGGTAGCGCTGCCGCGCCTCCTCGTCCAGCTGGGGCTCGGGCGCCTCCTCGGCCTTGGCCGGCGCGGGGGCGGGCTTGGCCGGCTCGGGCTCGGCCTCGCCCTGGCCCAGCACCTTGGCCACCTTGGCCAAGAGCTCCGCCACCTTGAAGGGCTTCAGCATGTACTCCTCGGCGCCATGGCCAAAGGCGTAATCCTTGGAGTCCTCATCCGCGTTGGCCGTCAGGAACATGAATTTGACGCCCTTGAGCTCCTCATCATAGCGCAGCTCGATGCTGGCCATGTGGCCGTCCATCACCGGCATGCGCACATCCAGCAGCGCCAGCTGCGGCTTGTGCAGCTTGGCCAGCTCCACCGCGCGCTTGCCGTTCTCGGCGGTGAACACGGTGTAGCCGGCCGATTCCAGGCAGGCCTGCAGAGCCTGCCGGATGTGCTCCTCGTCATCGGCCACCAGGATCTTCTGGGGCATGGGGTCCTCCGCGCTCATGGTCTCAATACCTCTGGGTCTCCGCCAGAACCTCTTCCAAGGTGGTGACGCCCTGGCGCCAGCGAAGCAATGCGTTCTCGCGGGTGGTCTTCATGCCGTTCTCGCGGACCACCTTGCGCATCTGGTTCAGGTTGCTGCGGTTGAAGATGGCTTGGCGCACCTTGCTGTTCACATGCAGCACCTCGTAGATGGCGGTGCGGCCCTTGTAGCCGGTGCGGTGGCACTGCTCGCAGCCGGTGCCATGATAGTAGGTGCCGCCCGCCAGGTCCTTCTCGGTGAGCCCCGCCTTCTCCAGCAGCACGGGGTCCGGGACCCAGGGCTGCCGGCAGTTGGGGCAGACCTTGCGCACCAGCTTCTGGCTGCAGACCACCAGCAGCGAGGTGCCCACGTACACCGGGTCCACGCCCATGTCCACCAGGCGGGTGATGGTGGCGGTGGCGTCGTTGGTGTGCAGGGTGGAGAGCACCAGGTGGCCGGTGAGCGAGGCCTTGATGGCGATGCCCGCGGTCTCATTGTCGCGGATCTCGCCCACCATGATGATGTTGGGGTCCTGCCGCAGGAAGCTCC
>CAYXCT010000172.1:0-4864 GCA_964463435.1 uncultured bacterium
ACTATCCGCGGTCTTGAGCGCGGCCCAGGCAAGCGTCGCCTACCATAAGGCGCTGGGCCTGGGCTTTGAAGATGAAGGAGGCAAGCAATGACCAGCAAGAGAGCCCTTTTGACCCTGGCTGCTGCGGCGGCCCTGGCCCTGTCCGGATGCAGCGGCAAGGCCGCCAAGGGCAGCATCCAGAAGGTGGCGGTCACCCGCGGGGACCTCAACACCTACGTGCAGGCCACGGGCAACATCCAGCCCTTGAACCTGGTCTCCATCCTGCCGCCGGTGACCGGGCGGGTGGACAAGATCGTGGCCGATGAGGGGGCCACGGTGAAGAAGGGCCAGGTGCTGGCCTGGATGAGCTCCTCGGACCGGGCCGCCCTGCTGGACATGGCGCGGGCCAAGGGCGATGCCGAGCTCAAGTATTGGGAGGATGTCTACAAGCCCACGCCCATCGTGGCGCCGGTCAATGGCCTCATCATCAACCGCAACGTGGTGGAGGGGCAGACCGTGGCCTCCTCCACCGACCTCTATGACATGTCGGACCGCCTGATCGTGCTGGCGGCCGTGGACGAGACCGACCTGGGCAGCATCCGCCTGGGCCAGCAGGCGGACGTGACCGTGGATGCCTACCCCAACGACAGCTTCCCCTGCAAGGTCATCATGATCACCCATGAGGCGGTCAAGGTGAACAACGTGGTCAGCTACTATGTCAAGCTGGAGGCCGCCAAGGCCCCGGCTGAGCTGCGCGCCGGCATGACCGCCAACATCAACTTCAGGGTCAACCAGTACCCGAACGCCCTGCTGCTGCCCTCTTGGGCGGTGAAGGGAGCCCAGCAGGCCACGGTGAGCGTGATGGTGAAGAAGCCCGGGGACGGCAAGGATGCCAAGCCGCAGCAGGCGCAGGTCAAGCTGGGCGACACCGATGGCAGCCAGGTGGTGGTGCTCTCAGGACTGGATGAGGGCGACACGGTGGTGGTCTCCAGCTTGAGCCTGCCTGATGCCTCCTCTTCTGCCAGCCTCTTCGGCGGGCCGCCGCGCATGAGCGGCAAGAGCGCCGGCGTCGCCGGCACCGGCTCCAAGGGGCATTGATGAGCCAGGCCACCCCACCGCTGCTGGAGATCCGGGGGCTCAGCAAGGTCTACCTGCCTGCCGGCCCGGGAGGGCCTGAGGTGCGGGCCCTGGATGACCTGAGCCTGCGCATCGAGCAGGGGGAGTACCTGGCCATCGTCGGCCCCTCTGGCTCGGGCAAGTCCACGCTGATGCAGATCTTGGGCCTGCTGGACCGCCCCACCCAGGGCCAGCTGCTGCTGGCCGGCCATGACACCGCGGCGCTCTCCGACGACCAGCTGGCCTTGCTGCGCAACCGCAACATCGGCTTCATCTTCCAGTTCTTCAACCTGCTGGCGCGCACCTCGGCCCTCAACAACGTGGCCCTGCCGCTCATCTATGCTCGCGTGGCGGACGTGCAGGCCAAAGCCCGGGCCCTGCTCAAGAAGGTGGGCATGGAGGAGCGCGAGCACCACGCGCCCCACCAGCTCTCCGGCGGCCAGCAGCAGCGCGTGGCCATCGCCCGCGCCCTGGCCAACCACCCGCCCCTGCTCTTCGCCGATGAGCCCACCGGCAACATCTCCAGCCAGCAGGCGGAAGAGGTGATGCAGGAGCTGGACGAGCTCAACAGCCAGGGCGTGACCGTCATCCTGGTCACCCACGAGCCGGACATCGCGGCCCACGCCAAGCGCGTCCTGCACATGAAAGACGGCAAGGTGGTCTCAGACCAGGTGCAGCCCAAGCGCAAGCGCGCCGAGGCCAAGGCCGGGGCCGAGCGGCCCTCTTTCGCCATCCCCAAGGTCTCAGCCCTGCCCAGCCTGGACTCCCTGCGCGAGAACCTGCGCATGGCCATGACGGCGCTGGGCTTGAACAAGGTGCGCACCTTCCTCACCATGCTGGGCGTCATCATAGGCGTGGCCGCGGTCATCGCCATCACGGCCATCAGCAACGGCGCCAAGGAGGCGGTCAACCAGCGCCTGGCCTCGCTGGGCACCAACCTGATGATGGTCATCCCGGGCAACCAGAACGCCTTCGGCATGGGAAGCGCGCCGCGCTTCAATTCCGCGGACCAGGCCTCGCTCAAGAGCCTCATCACCCCCGGCGGCGTCATCAAGGATGTGGGCGGCAGCGTGAGCGGCTCCATCGTGGTGGGCTACCAGGACAAGAACTGGCAGACCAGCCTGCAGGGCTGCGAGCCGCAGTACGAGACCATGCGCGCGGCCAAGCCCATCAGCGGCCGCTTCTTCACCGCCAAAGAGGACCAGGAGCGGGCCCGGGTCTGCCTGCTGGGCGCCACGGTCATCAAGAACCTCTATCCCCCGGGCTTTGACCCCACCGGCACCACCATCAAGCTCAACAAGAACGACTTCGAGGTGCTGGGCGTGCTGCCCATCAAGGGCGCCAGCTTCCGCGACCAGGACGACGTGGTGGCAGTGCCCCTGCAGACCGCCATGTACCGGGTGCTGGGCCTCACCACCATCAACAGCTTCGATGTGGAGGCGGTCAGCTCGGACAAGGTGGACGCGGCTATGGACGAGGTGACCCAGATGCTGCGCCACATGCGGCACATCCGGCCGGGCGCCGCGGACGACTTCACGGTGCGCAACATGGCCGAGTTCCAGGCGGCCCAGGCCGACACCGCCAACATCCTGGGCCTGCTGATGACCGTGGCCGCGGCGGTGTCGCTGCTGGTGGGCGGCATCGGCATCATGAACATCATGCTGGTGTCCGTGCGCGAGCGCACCAAGGAGATAGGCTTGCGCAAGGCCCTGGGCGCCCGCAACATCGAGGTGCTCTTCCAGTTCCTGGTGGAGGCGGTGCTCATCGGCTTGGTGGGCGGCTTCTTCGGCATCGTGATGGGCATCCTCTGGGCGGTGACCACCAGCATGCTGCTGGGCTGGCCCATCCTCATGTCCTTGGGCGTGATGGCCATCTCGGTCGTCATCTCGGCGGCCATCGGCGTGGCAGCTGGCCTGTGGCCGGCCATCCAAGCCTCGCGCCTCTCGCCCATCGAAGCCCTGCGCTACGAATAGGCTTGCAGCCGCTTTGTGCTGGAGCCGCACCTGAAAAGGTGCTAGCATCCGTTCAGCCGTCTGCATGAACAACTTTTGGAGGGCATCATGAAATACAGGAACCTGGGGGCCTCGGGGCTCAAGGTCTCAGAGATCTCGCTGGGCAGCTGGCTCACCTATGGCGGGGTGGTGGACGACTCAAGCGCTGAGCGCTGCATCCACCGGGCCTATGAGCTGGGCGTCAACTTCTTCGACACCGCCAATGCCTACAACCGCGGCGCGGCCGAGGTGGTGCTGGGCAAGGCCCTCAAGGACTTCCGGCGCGAGAGCCTGGTCATCGCCACCAAGGCCTTCTTCCCCATGGGCGATGGGCCCAACGACCGCGGCTGCTCGCGCAAGCACCTCTTCGAGCAGGCCGAGGCCAGCCTCCAGCGCCTGGGCCTGGATTATATCGACCTCTACCAGTGCCACCGCCACGACTCGGAGACGCCGCTGGAGGAGACCTTGCGCGCGCTGGATGACCTGCAGGGCCAGGGCAAGATCCTCTATGCCGGCATCAGCGAATGGCCGGCGGAGAAGATCCGCGAGGCCGCCAGCCTGGGGCGCCGCCTGGGGCTCAGGCCGCTCATCAGCGACCAGCCCGGCTACAACCTGCTGTGGCGCGACAGCGAGCAGGCGGTGCAGCAGGCCTGCCTGGCCGAGGGCCTAGGCTGGGTGGTCTTCTCGCCTTTGGCCCAGGGCGTGCTGACAGGCAAGTACAAGCCCGGGGCCAAGGCGCCCAAGGGCAGCCGGGCCACGGACAAGCGGCAGAACATGTGGATGGCCAGCAACATGACCAAGGAGAAGCTCAAGGCCGTGCAGGCCATGGCCGGATGGGCCAAGAAGCTGGGCTTGAGCCCCAGCCAGCTGGCCCTGGCCTGGGTGCTGCGCCTGCCCGTGGTGGCCAGCGTCATCACCGGCGCCACCAGGCCGGAGCAGGTGGAGCAGAACGTGAAAGCCGCCGGGGTCAAGATCCCCGCGGCGGTGCTGGCTGAGCTGGACAGGCTCTTTCCAGGGCCGGGCATGGCCTGAGGCGCGGCAGGGCTGGCAGGGAAGGGCAGGGGAGGGGCGGCGATTGCCGCCCCTCCTTCTTTTTGCCTTAACCCGCTTGTAAACTGCCCGTTTTCTTCCTGTTGCCGGGATGGTATAGTCTCTGGGTCAACCTTCCAACCTCTGTTCGGGGCTGTCATGGCACTTTCAGCGCTGTGGGTCAAGAAGGTCAAGTGCCCTTTCTGCGACCACGAGTTCGAGACCACCCGGGTGCGCGCCTCGGCGCTCAAGGTGAAGGAGAAGCAGACAGATTTCGGCTCGGTCTTTGAGGGCCCTTGCGGCTATTTCTACGCGGTCACCGCCTGCCCCAACTGCCTCTTTGCCGCGCGCAACGAGGATTTTGAGACCGTCCGGCCGGAATATGAGAAGAAGATCATGGAGGCCTGCAAAAAGGCCGCCCAGAGCAAGGGGCCGCGGCCGGACATCTTTGGGGCCGGCGAGATCGCGCCCGAGGCGGCCATCAAGCGCCACGAGCTGGCGCTGGCCTTCCTCAAGCTGCGCAGCCATGTGGACCTGGGCGAGCTGGCGGGCTTGAGCATGCACATCGCCTGGATCCACCGGCTCAGCGGCAGCCCTGGCGGCGAGGCCCAAGCCATGGAGCAGGCGCTCAAGGCCTACGAGGAGTACTTTGAGAAGGGCGGCAAGCTGCCGGACAAGCTGGGCGAGCCTGGGGTGCTCTACCTCATCGGCGAGCTGCACCTGCGGCTCAACCGGCCCCGCAACGCCCG
>CAYXCT010000173.1:0-4838 GCA_964463435.1 uncultured bacterium
AAAGGCCAGGTTGCTGCTGATGTTGATCAGGCAGGCGCCGGGCTGGGCCTGGGCCAGGAAGGCCCGCGAGAGCAGGGTGAGCGCCCGCACATTGACGGCCAGCATGCCGTCCAGCTCGGCGCGCGGCGCCTCATGGACAGGATGGTAGACGCCGAAGCCCGCGTTGTTGACCAGCAGGTCCCAGCTGCCCTGGGCCAGCGCGCCCTCCACGGCCGCCACCCCGGCCTCGGCAGCCAGGTCGGCCTGCAGCAGGCCGTGTCCCCTGCCGGGCAGCTCTTTGAGCAGGCTCTCCAGCCTCTCCTGGGTGCGGGCCACGCCCGTCACTTGCCAGCCCTCCGCGGCCAGCGCCAGGCACAGCGCCCGGCCTATGCCCTCGCTGGCGCCGGTCACCATCGCGCGCATCGCCATGAAGCCTCCTTGAGTTCATCCCTGCCTTGATATCATAATATGTTCTGCCAGCCCTGCCCATCGCTTTCCAGCGCTCCCAGGCCCCCATGCCCTTCCTAAAATTGCCCCGCCATCTCTCCCTGCTGCTGCTTTGCGCCTTGATCTTGGCCGTGCTGGGCCTGGCCGCCTCCGCCTGGTGGCGGGCCCAGGGCGCGGCTTTGCCGGCGCTGGGCCCCTTGGATGACGACGCCTGGGTCATGGCCCAGGTGGGGCTGGACGCCTGGACCCCCCTGGATGCCATCTCCCCCCTGGCCATGGCCGCGGTGCTGGCGGGCGAGGATGACCGCTTCTTCGAGCACAAGGGCGTGGACACCCGCGAGGCCTGGCAGGCCCTGCGCACGGACCTGAAGGCCCTGCGCTACAAGCGCGGGGCCGGCACCCTCACCATGCAGGTGGCCCGCAACGTGTACCTGGGCCGCGAGAAGACCTTGAGCCGCAAAGCCAAGGAATACCAGCTGGCCGAGAAGATGGAGAAGCGCTTCGACAAGCGGCGCATCCTGGAGGTCTACCTGAACATCGCGGAATGGGGGCCCCAGGGCGAGCGCGGCATCGGCGCGGCCAGCCGCATCTACTTTGCCAAGCCGCCCGCGGACTTGAGCCCCAAGGAGGCCTGCTTCTTGGCCATGCTGCTGCCCAACCCCCGGCGCTACAGCGAGAGCTTCACCCGGCGCAAGCTCACCCGCTTCGCCCAGCGCCGCGTGAAGGCCCTGCTGCAGGGCCTGGCCCGCGAGGGCCTGCTGAGCGAGGCTGAGGTGCAAGCAGAGATGGCCAAGCCGCTCAGCTTCGAGGCAAGCCCTGCCCGCTAGCCCGCCCGGCTCAGCAAAAGAGCCCGCCATCCCTGGCGGGCTCTCTCATGCCTGGGGCGAGGATGGCTCCAGCCCTCAAAAGCTCCAGTCAGCGCTCAGCTCAGGGGCCAGCTGGTTGAAGTCATTGGTGCCATAGGAGCCGATGTAGGCCTGGTCAAAGGTGAGGTCCTGCACGCCCAGCAAGATGCCCAGATGCTCGCCGATGCTCTCGCGCACGCCGATATAGAAGCGGATGGCCAGGGCCGCGTTGAGGTCCTGCTGCTGGTCCGGGTCGCCGCTGGTCTCGGACTTGTAGTAAATCTGGGAGGAGGGCGCCACGCCCAGGCCGAAGTCTGCCACGGCATCCAGGTGCTTGGCCACTGGCTCCTTGAGCTCCAGGTTGAGCATCACCGGCACAAAGGTGGCCGAGGGGTCGGCGTTCTCGGTCGCGGTGACCAGCTTGCTCTTGTGGTAGGTGAGCCGGCGCTCGGGCCGCGTCACAAAGATGGGGTACACGCCCAGGCCCACGGAGAGCACATTGGGGGTGATGTCGTAGAAGCCCTCGATACCCGCGTCCAGGCCCTGTGACATGGGCACGCTCTGCTGATGCAGGCTGGTGTCCTGGTCTTGCATGCTGTTGAGGCTCAAGCCATAGCCGCCCGTGACCCGGGCTGTGCAGCGCTCCAGCCAGGCTGGCTCGGCCAGCAGGCTGCTGCTTAAGGCCAGCAGCAGGGCCAGGGTGAGGACGGGCTTGAAATCAATGCGCATAGGTGCCTCCTTGAGGCCACAGGATGATTTAGGGCGCTAGATGCCTGGCCCAATCTTATGCCCTTGCCCGCCAGGCTTCCAGATAATTGTTTGTTACAAAGCCAAAACCAATCTTACAAAACTAAAGTTTGACTTTAGTTTTGTAAGAAGCTATCATGGCTCATGTCTTATCATCACAGAGTCATGGAGGGCGCGCTCAAGCGCGCCCTGACCACCTTTCCCGTGGCCTTTGTGGGCGGCCCCCGCCAGGCGGGCAAGACCACACTGCTGCGCCATGCCCTGGGCAGCAAGTTCAGATATATAAACCTGGAAGACCCCTCAGAACGATTGCGCTTCTCCCAAGACCCCAGGGGCTATCTGGAGGCCTTGGGCTCCCATGTCCTCTTTGACGAGGTGCAATACGCACCCAGCTTGATGACCTACCTCAAGGTGCGCATTGACGCGGACCGCAAGGCGGGCAGCTATGCGCTGACCGGCTCTCAATCGCTATCTGTCATGCAAGGGGTCAGCCAGTCTTTGGCCGGCCGCGTGGCCGTGCTCGACCTGCTGCCTCTGGGCTTGGAAGAGGCGCGACCCGGCCGCAGCGCGCGCGCCACCCTCAAAGACCTCTTGAAGGTGCCAGAAAGCCCGGGAAAGAGACCGGGGCAAGCATTGAGCCTGGCCGACTGGGTCTTGCGGGGAACTTACCCCGAGCTGCGCTTCAACCGGAAAGTGGACAGGCAGGCCTGGCTCTCTTCCTATATACAGACCTACATGGAACGGGATGTGCGCAGCCTTTTGAAAGTGGGCGACCTGAACACCTTTGAGCGCTTTCTTAGGCTGTGCGCGGCCCGCACAGGCCAAGAGCTCAACTTGGCGCAGCTCGGGCGCGACACGGGCGTGAGCCTGCCCACAGCCAAGGCCTGGCTCTCCGTGCTGGAGGCCAGCCATCTGGTCTTCTTGCTGCAGCCCTGGTTCGAGAATTACGGGAAGCGCTTGGTGAAAGCCCCCAAGCTCTACTTCTATGACACGGCCCTGGCCTGCTTCTTGATGGACATCCACAGCCCCGAAGGGCTGATGCGAGGGCCGGCGGCCGGGCCCTTGTTCGAGACCGCAGTGGTATCTGACTGGCGCAAGGCCTTCAAGCACCGCGGGCTCTTGCCCAGCCTCTATTGGTGGCGGTCGAACGATGGCATTGAGGTGGACCTCTTGATCCAATGGGATGGCCAGCTGCATGCGATGGAGATAAAGCTGACCACCGACCCTACCCCCGTGCACGCCGCAGGGCTGCAGCGCTGGGGTGCCTTATCCGGTGCCAAAGCCGCCACCCGCCGCATCATCCACGGCGGCGACCGCCTGCTCGCTGTGGCACCCGGGATCGTGGGAGTGCCGTGGCATGCCCAAGCATAAGAGCCCGCCGGAGATGGCCAATCAAACTGTGGCCTTTCGGCTCGGCTGGCTTGAGGCCATCCTTGCTCAAGGCCACATAAGAAAAGCCCGCCGGAGATCGCTTTTCCATACCGTGGTCTTTCGACGCGCTGGGCTGGTGGCCCGGCTTGCTCAAGACCACATAAGAAAAGCCCGCCAAAGATGGCGGGCTTTTCTTATGTGGCGTCCCCAACGGGAATCGGACCCGTGTTTCCGCCTTGAAAGGGCAGCGTCCTAACCGCTGGACGATGGGGACAGGGGGGAGGGGCGAAAGGGCTCACTCGGCCTTGTTGCCCCTCTTTTCCATGGCCCTGCGATAGACCTCTTCATAGCGCCGGGCCGAGGCGGTCCAGCTGTGGTCCTGCGCCATGCCGGCCAGCTGGATCTTGCGCCAGGCTTGCTTGTCGTTGTAGGTCTCCAGCGCCCGCTTGATGGCGTTGAAGAAGGGCATGCTGCTGTATTCCCAGAAGGCGAAGCCAGTGCCCTCGCCGGTCTTGGGGTTGTAATCGGTGACCGTGTCGGCCAGGCCGCCCGTGGCGCGCACCACCGGCACCGTGCCGTAGCGCATGGCCACCAGCTGGTTGAGCCCGCAGGGCTCGAACTTGCTGGGCATCAAGAAGATGTCGCTGGCGGCCTGGATCTTGTGGGCCAGCTCATTGTTGAAGGTGAGGTGCACCGAGGCCTTGTCCGGGTAGTTGGACTGGATGCGCTCGAACATCTCGTGGAAGCGGCGGTCGCCCGTGCCCAGCACCACCAGGCGCAGGTCAAAGTTCATCACATAGTCGATGATCTCGGCCAGCAGGTCGAAGCCCTTCTGCGAATCGAGGCGCGAGATGAGGCCCAGCAGGGGCACATTGGGCCCGCCGCTCAGCTTGTTCTCGGCCAAGAAGGCTTCCTTCACCCGGGCCTTGCCATCCAGGCTGGCGGGCCCGTACTTCACCGGCAGGTAGGGGTCGGTCTCGGGGTTCCAGACGTCGGTGTCGATGCCGTTGGTGATGCCCAGCAGGTCCACGGCGCGGCGCTGCAGCACGCCCTCCAGCCCAAAGCCGAACTCCGGGGTCTGGATCTCTTGCGCGTAGCGCTGGCTCACCGTGCTCACCAGGTCGCTGTAGACCAGGCCGGCCTTCATGAAGTTCATGTGGCCGTAGAACTCGAGGCCCTCGGCGTTCCAGGTGTGGTCAGGCAGGCCGGTCAGGCCCATCACCTCGCGGCCGAACAGCCCCTGGTAGGCCAGGTTGTGGATGGTGAAGAGGCTGGTGGAATGGCCGAAGAAGGGGTCATTGGCATACAGCGTCTTCAGGTAGGCGGGCACCAGCACGGTGTGCCAGTCGTTGCAGTGGAAGACGTCCGGGTTGAACTCCAGATGCTTGCAGGCGCCCATCACCGCGCGGTTGAAGAAGATGAAGCGGTAGTGGTTGTCGTCGTAGTCGC
>CAYXCT010000174.1:0-4728 GCA_964463435.1 uncultured bacterium
CGCTCAAGGCCTGCCCGGGCCTGCTCTCGGTGATGCACAACCACCAGCCCGGCGCGGGCAACGTGGTGCTGGGCAGCCAGACCCGCGTGCTGGCCGGCCAGGACCACCTGATCGAGGAGCTGGGAGGCTTCAGCTACCGCATCTCAGCCGACACCTTCTTCCAGGTGAACCCCTCGCAGACCGCGCGCCTGGTGCAGGCCCTGGTGCAGGCCCGAGCCTGGTCTGGCCGTGAGCAGGTGTTGGAGCTCTATTGCGGGGCGGGCACCCTGTCCCTGCCCCTGGCCCGCGCCTGCGGCCATGTGCACGGCTTTGAGAGCAGCAACCAGGCCGTGGAGGACGCCCGCCACAACCAGCAGCTGAACCGGCTCGAGAACCTCACCTTCCACGCCCGCTCGGCGGTGCAGGGCTTCCCGGTGCTGGAGCAGGCGGGCATCAAGCCGGATGTGCTGGTGCTGGACCCGCCGCGCAAGGGCATGGAAGCCGCCCTGCTGGAGGCCGTGCTCAAGCACAAGCCGGCGGAGATCCTGTACGTGAGCTGTGACCCGGCCAGCCTGGCCCGCGACCTGGGCGCCCTGGCCCGCGAGGCCGGCTATCAGGTGCGGAGCATCACCCCGGTGGATATGTTCCCGCAGACCTACCATGTGGAGAGCGTGACGCACCTCACCCTCTGACCTCACCTCTACCCCTGTCGTGCAAGCCTAAGAATAGAATCCCCCTTCCCCTCTCCACTGTGGAGAGGGGAAGGGGGCGTGAGAGCTCCGGTTTGCGCGGAGGGGTTGGGGTGAGGTCGGGCGGAGCATGCGCCTATCGGCTTTCACGGCAGAGGCGGGGTGAGGTCGGAGGGGGGATGATGAAGACCGGACGCAACGACCCCTGCCCCTGCGGCAGCGGAAAGAAGTACAAGCAGTGCTGCCTGCGGCGGGATGAGGCGGCCGCTCCCTTCATCAAGCAGGCCAAGGCCAGCGGCTTCCTCTGCGACAGCTGCCGCTACAACGACCCCCGCGACTGCAGGCAGCCGCAGCGGCCCAATGCCAAGGCCTGCGATGAATATGTGCCGCGGGCTTAAGATGCTCCTTGCGTTGACAGGCCCGCGTGCCTGCTGATAAGATTTCAAGCTCAACGAGGGCTCCCACCCTGCGGTCGGATGGCCGCAAACCATAACCTTTTGGAGGCACTGCATGCAGCGCCAGCAGTTCTTCACTTCTGAGTCGGTCAGCGAAGGCCATCCTGACAAGATGTGCGACAACATCTCAGACGCCATCCTGGACGCCATCTACGCCCAGGACCCTTACGCCCGCGTGGCTTGCGAGACCGCCGTCACCACCGGCGTGGTCTTCGTGGCCGGCGAGATCACCTACAGCCCCAAGGTCAAGGTCAACATCCCCGACATCGCCCGCAAGGTGGTGCAAGAGACGGGCTTCACCGACGCGGCCATGGGCTTTGACGCCAAGACCTGCTCGGTGCTGGTGGCCGTGCAGCAGCAGTCGGCCGACATCGCGCTGGGCGTGAACCGCGACGGCGCCGGCGACCAGGGCATGATGTTCGGCTTCGCCATCAACGAGACCCCCGAGCTGATGCCGCTGCCCATCACCCTGGCCCACCGCCTGGTGGAGCAGGCCTCGCTGGCGCGCCGCAAGGGCATCCTCAAGTACCTGCGGCCGGACGCCAAGAGCCAGGTGACCGTGGAGTACGAGTACGGCATCCCCAAGCGGGTGGACGCGGTGGTCTTGAGCAACCAGCATGACCCGGGCGTGTCGCAGGCCAAGATCAAGGCCGACATCATCAAGCACGTCATCAAGAAGGTCATCCCCGCCAGGCTGATCGACGCCAAGACCAAGGTCTTCGTCAACCCCACCGGCAACTTCGTCATCGGCGGCCCGCACGGCGACAGCGGCCTGACCGGCCGCAAGATCATCGTCGACACCTACGGCGGCATGGGCCGCCACGGCGGCGGCGCCTTCTCGGGCAAGGACCCCTCCAAGGTGGACCGCTCGGCCGCTTATATGGCCCGCTACATCGCCAAGAACGTGGTGGCCGCCGGCCTGGCCGACAAGTGCGAGGTGCAGCTCTCCTACGCCATCGGCGTGGCCCAGCCCACCTCGGTGCTGGTGGACACCTTCGGCACCGGCAAGGTGGACGAGGAGCTCATCAGCAAGCTGGTGGTCAAGCACTTCGCCCTCACCCCCAAGGGCATCATCGAGACCCTCAAGCTGCGCCGGCCCATCTACCGGCCCACGGCCAGCTACGGCCACTTTGGCCGCAAGCCGGACGCCAAGCTGGGCACCTTCACCTGGGAGAAGACCGACAAGGCCGCCCTCCTGCGCCGGGAAGCCGGCATCAAAGGCTGAGCCAAGCTCAAAGGGGCTGCGCATCGCCGGGCAGCCCCTTTTCCATTTCATCTTACCCGCCACGAGCCCCGGAGCCCCGGTCCGCTCCCAATCAAAGCCCCAAGGAGGGACCATGCCCGCCACCCAGCAAGCCAAGGTCAAGGACCTGAGCCTGGCCGAATTCGGCCGCAAAGAGATCGACATCGCCGAGCAGGAGATGCCCGGCCTGATGGCCACCCGCGCCAAGTACGCCAAGGCCCAGCCCCTCAAGGGCGCCCGCATCTCGGGCAGCCTGCACATGACCATCCAGACCGCGGTGCTCATCGAGACCCTGAAGGCCCTGGGCGCCGATGTGCGCTGGGCCAGCTGCAACATCTTCAGCACCCAGGACCACGCCGCGGCCGCCATCGCCAAGGGCGGCACCCCGGTCTTCGCCTGGAAGGGCGAGAGCCTGGAGGAGTACTGGGACCTGACCCTGGAATGCCTCACCTGGGATGACGGCAAGGGCGGCATCATCGGCCCCAACCTCATCCTGGACGACGGCGGCGACGCCACCCTGGCCCTGCACCTGGGCTTCAAGGCCGAGAAGGACGCCAAGGTGCTGGAGCAGAAGGCCGGCAGCAGGGAATTCCAGATCGTGCTCAACACCCTCAAGCGCCGCCTCAAGGAAGACCCCACCTTCTGGACCCGCACCGCGGCCCAGCTGAAGGGCGTCAGCGAGGAGACCACCACCGGCGTGCACCGCCTGTATGAGATGCAGAAGAAGGGCGAGCTGCTCATCCCGGCCATCAACGTCAACGACAGCGTCACCAAGAGCAAGTTCGACAACGTCTACGGCTGCCGCGAGTCGCTGGTGGACGGCATCAAGCGCGCCACCGACGTGATGATCGCCGGCAAGACCGCCTTCGTGGCCGGCTACGGCGACGTGGGCAAGGGCTGCTCTGAGATCCTCAAGAGCCACCGGGCCCAGGTGTGGGTCAGCGAGGTGGACCCCATCAACGCCCTGCAGGCCTGCATGGCCGGCTACAAGGTGGCCACGGTGGAGGACGCCCTGCCCTTCGCCGACATCTATGTGACCACCACCGGCAACTGCAACATCATCACCATCGAGCACATGGCCAAGATGAAGGACCAGGCCATCGTCTGCAACATCGGCCACTTTGACAACGAGATCCAGGTGGAGAAGCTGCAGGGCTACCCGGGCATCCGGCGCACCAACATCAAGCCCCAGGTGGACAAGTTCACCTTCCCCGACGGCCACAGCATCTATCTGCTGGCCGAGGGCCGGCTGGTGAACTTAGGCTGCGCCACGGGCCACCCCAGCTTTGTGATGAGCAGCAGCTTCACCAACCAGACCCTGGCGCAGATCTCGCTGTGGAATGACAGGCACGCGGTGGGGGTGAAGACGCTGCCCAAGAAGCTGGACGAGGAGGTGGCGCGCCTGCACCTGGCCAAGCTGGGCGCCAAGCTGACCACCCTCACCCAGGAGCAGGCGGATTACATCGGCGTGCCGGTGGAAGGCCCCTACAAGAGCGAGCATTACCGCTACTGAACCCTTGCCTGAGAGGAGCCCCGTGAGCGAGCTGAAACCCTTCCGCATAGGGCATTCGCCCGACCCGGATGACGCCTTCATGTTCTACGCCATGGCCAAGGGGGTCTGCAGCATCCCCGGCTACCGCATCGAGCACGTGATGGAGGACATCCAGTCCCTCAACCGGCGCGCCTTCATCGGCGACCTGGAGATGACCGCCATCTCGGCCCACGCCTTCCCCAAGGTGGCCCACCGCTACGGCCTGCTCTCCAGCGGGGCCAGCATGGGCCGCAGCTACGGGCCGGTGGTGGTGAGCGCCCAGGCCATCGGCAGCGGCCCCGCGGCCCTCAAGGGCCTGCGGGTGGCCGTGCCCGGCGAGTGGACCACGGCCTTCCTGCTGCTGAACCTGGCGGCGGAGGGCTATGTCCCGGTGCAGGCCGATTTCGCGGCCATCCTGGGCATGGTCAGCAAGGGCGAGGTGGACGCGGGCCTCATCATCCACGAGGGCCAGGTCACCTACCAGGAGCAGGGCTTTCGCAAGGTGCTGGACCTGGGCGAATGGTGGAAGGCCAAGACGCCGCTTCCCCTGCCGCTGGGCCTGGATGTCATCCGCCGCGACCTAGGCGGCCTGATCCCCGCGGTCAGCAAGGTGATGCGCGACAGCATCGACTATGCCATCGCCCACGAGGACGAGGCCCTGCCCTACGCCCTGCAGTTCGGCCGCGGCATCACCACCGAGGTGGGCCGGCGCTTCGTGCGCATGTACGTGAACCGCGACACCCAGGACCTGCATGGCGATGGCGTGGCCGCGCTCCAGCTGCTCTACGAGATGGCCGTGGCCAAGGGCCTGCTGGACAAGGTGCCGGACCT
>CAYXCT010000175.1:0-4697 GCA_964463435.1 uncultured bacterium
CTGGAAGAGCTTGCTCATCAGGGGCTCGGCCTCGGCCAGCGACACCAGGCAGTTGCGCAGGTCGCCCGGCGGCAGGATCTTCAGGTCGCGGCGCAGGCGGCCGCTGGAGCCGCCGTCATCGGCCACCGTGACGATGGCGGTGAGGTTGCTGGTGTACTGCTTGAGGCCGGCGAGCAGCGCGGGCAGCCCGGTGCCGCCGCCGATGGCGACCACCCGCGGGCCGCGCCTGAGCTTGGCCTTGGCGATCACCACGTCCACCAGCTCGCGCTCCTCGGCCGCGGCATGGGGCAGCAGCGCGGTGAGCAGCGAGTACCACAGGCGCTTGAGGGCGAAGGCGATGCCCCAGATGCCGGCGAAGAGCAGCACAAAGTCGATGAAGCGCAGGCTCTGCACCTGGTGGGTCAGGCGCTCCAGGGTGCGCGGGTCCATCACGTCCACCCGCAGGCCCTGGAAGGCCTGGCCCAAGAGCCCAGACAGGCCCAGGGAGAGCACCACGATGCTGGCCGCCAGCAGGATGCCCCAGCGCTTGATGCGCAGGCCGGGGTGCAGCCATTTGGTCCAAGAGCCCATCAGCGCCTCCGCTTGGGGCGCGGCGCCGGCGCCGCATCCCTCTGCAGGTAATCCATCACCCGCTCGTTGAAGGCATGGGCGGTGTTGTGGCCCGACTTCTTCAGCCGCTGGTTCATGGCCGCCACCTCCACCAGCACCGCCAGGGTGCGCCCGGGCCGCACCGGGATCACCAGATGCGGCAGCGGCAGGTCCAGCAGGGGGGTGGTGCGCTCATCCAGCCCCATGCGGTCGTATTCCTTGCCTTCCACCCATTCCTCAATGGCGATCACCAGGTCCACCGGCACATCCTGGCGCACCGCGCCCACGCCGAAGAGCTCCTTGATGTCGATGATGCCCAGGCCGCGCACCTCCATGTGGTGGCGGATGAGCTCATCGCCCCAGCCCACGATGGCCGGGTCCGCGGTGCGCTTGAGGTGCACCAGGTCGTCGGCCACCAGGCGGTGCCCGCGCTTGATCAGCTCCAGGGCGCATTCCGACTTGCCGACGCCGCT
Organism: uncultured bacterium; assembly: GCA_964463435.1. Taxonomy (GTDB): domain Bacteria; phylum Oederibacteriota; class JAJYGY01; order JAJYGY01; family JAJYGY01; genus CAYXCT01. The sequence continues at coordinate 1,062 of CAYXCT010000175.1, forward strand.
CTTGCCGGTCAGCAGCACGCCCAGGCCATACACCTCGACCAGCGTGCCGTGGCTGGCCGAGCGGGGCGCCAGCCTCTCCTCGAGCCACAGGCTCAGGTCCGAGACCAGGCGGGTGGTGGCCAGGCTGCTCACCAAGAGCGGCACGGCGCGGCGCCGGGCCCAGTCCAGCAGCTGGCGCGGGGGCTGGATGCCCTGGGTGACGATGATGCAGGTGACGGGAAAGCTGAAGAAGCGCTTGAGCACGGCCGTGCGGCGGGGCGCGCTGAGCGAGCTCAGGTACGAGAGCTCGGTGCGGCCCATGATCTGCACGCGCTCAAAGGCGAAGAAGTTGAAGTAGCCGGCCAGGGCCAGGCCCGGCCGGTAGATGTCCGGCACGGTGATGCAGCGCGCGCGCAGGCCAGGCCCGCCCGCCAAGAGCGTCAGCTTGAAGGCCTCCCGGCGGGACTCATAAAGCTCCCCGACCTTGAGGGACGGGGCGAGGTTATCGCTCATGCCTACCTCGCGCAAAGGCCAAAAACGGGAACGCCCCGGGCAGCCCCTTGCCAGGGGATCCGCCGGGGCGCTCCAAGGCTCTGTCCGGAAGGCCGCTCCGGCTCAGTGGCGGGCCTTCTCCTCTTCCTCAATCACCTTGAGGACCTCCTCGCGGCTCTGGGCAGCGAGCAGGTTCTTGAGGAAGAACTTGTCCTTGAGCAGGCCTGAGATGCGGGCCAAAGCCTTCAGATGCGTGCCAGCGGAGCCTTCCGGCGCCACCAGCATGAAGAAGATGTTCACCGGCTCGCCATCCAGGGCGTCAAAGGCCACCCCGGCGCGGGAGAGGGCGAAGCTGGCCGACAGCTCGGTGACCGCGTCGCTCTTGCCGTGCGGGATGGCGATGCAATGGCCGATGCCCGTGGAGCCCAGCTCTTCGCGCTCCAGCAGCACGTCCAGCACCTTCTTGCGGTCGGTCACCTTGCCGGTCTTGGCCAGGGCCTCGACCAGCTCCTCCAGCACCGCCTTCTTGCTGGTGGCCTGCAGGTTGATGATGATGGCCTCAGGGGCCAAAAAATCAAGGATCTTCATGCTCACCTCTTGCCTCTCAGGGTTCCTCAACCAGGCCGACGCTCCCGTCCTGGCGGGTGAATACCACGTGGACGGTCTGGCTGTCAGCATTGACATAAGCCAGCACCGCATGCTTGCTGCCCTCCAGCTCGAGCACCGCCTCTTCCAGCGTCAGGGGCTTGGCGGCGAAGGCCTTCACGCGCACCACCCGCTTGGCCGGCGCTTCGCCCCGCGCGGGCTTGGCCGGCGCCTCCTCCTCGCCCGGCAGGCCCTTGATGCTCATGGGCTTGCCGACATGACGCTTCGAATGCTGGCCGCGTTCCTTGTCCTTGCGCTTGCTGGCCTGCTGCAGCAGGGCATGCACCGCCTCTTCGATGGAGGCGTACATGTCCTTGGTGGTCTTCTTGGAGTTGAAATGCCGGTCACCGGCCTGGAACTGGATCTCGGCGGTGTGGCGGTACTTCTCGACGGAGAGGATGACGTGGGCTCCCTTGACGCCCGTGAAGAAATCCTCGAGCTTGGCCATGTGCTTCTCAGCAAAATCGCGCAAGCCAGCTGTCATCTCGACATGACGCCCGGTGATGGTGACTTTCACAAGGACTCCTATGGTGCGGCCCCAAAGGGGCGTGTTCGTTTTGACTGCCGGAAAAGCCTTAAAAAACCCCAGTTCTCTGCATGAATCTATCACAGCGGCCGAAAAGCTGTCAACTCACTGCTTTCTCAGATGGGCAGGCGCAACCTTCAGCTCCTCCCTGTATTTGGCCACCGTGCGGCGGGCGATGTGGATGCCCGCATCCTGCAGCAGCTCGGCCAAGCGCTGGTCTGAATAGGGGGCCGCGGCCGGCTCATGGTCAAAGAGCTCGCGCATCTTGGCCTTCACCGCCAGCGAGCTGGCGTCCTCGCCGCTGTCGGTCTTGAGCCCGCCGGAGAAGAAGAACTTGAGCTCGAAGATGCCGGCCGGGGTCTGGGCATACTTGCGGGTGGTGACCCGCGACACCGTGCTCTCGTGCAAGCCTGTCTGGGCCGCCACTTCCTTCAAAGTCAAGGGCCGCAGATGGTCCGCCCCATGGTCGAGAAAGTCCTTCTGGAAGCTTATGATGCTCTCCATCACCCGCACCAGGGTCTTGCGGCGCTGCGCGATGCTCTTGATGAGCCAGACCGCCGACTGGTACTTCTGGTTGAGGTAGGCCTTGGTCTCGTCCTGGTCACCGCCCTCCGCGGCCTTGAGCATCTTCTTGTAGTAGCTGTTGATGCCCAGGCGCGGCAGGTTGCTGTCCTGCACCAGCACCTGGTACTCCCCTTCCCTGTCCTTCTCCACCACCACATCGATGGTGATGTCGCTGTTGGGCTCCCAGCCGAAGGGCCGGCCCGGGTTGGGCTCCAGCGAGGCGATCAGCAGGCGGGCGGCCTCCACCTCCTCCAGGCTCTCCCCCAGGCCCTCGGCCAGGGCTGAGCTGCGCTTGCGCTCCAGGTCCTTGAGATGGCCGTCCACCAGGCGCCAGGCCAGGCTCCCGCGCAGGCCCTGGGCTTCCAGCTGCAGCAGCAGGCATTCGCGCAGGTCGCGGGCGCCCACGCCCGCCGGGTCGAAGCCCTGCAGCAGGGTCATGGCATGGAAGACCTCGGGCAGCGGCAGGCCGGCGCGGCTGGCCACCTCCTCCAGCGGGGCGCTCAAGTAGCCGCGGTGGTCCACCGTGCCGATCAGCTCCTCCAGGGCGCGGCGCTCGCCAGGCTTCAGGCTGGCCGCCTCCAGCTGGGCCCGCAGGTGCTCCTGCAGGCTCTCGGGCCGGGTGTAGAAGGCCTCAAAGCCCTCGCGCTCCTCGCCGTCATCATTGCGCCGCTCGCCGTAGTCGGTGCCATTGTCATCAAAATAATCCTGCCAGGAATCCTCGGGCAGGGTGCCATGGTCGTCAATGGCCACCTCCTGGGTGGAGGCTTCCTCAGCCGGGCCGGCCTCAGGCCCGGGCTCAGCGCCGGGCTCGCCCGGGCCCTCAGGCTGGGCCTCGGAAGGCGCCTCGGCCGGGGCTTCCTGGGCTGCGCTGGGCTGGGCCTCGGGCGCGGCCTCCAGGGCGGTGCTCTCCAGCAGGGCGTCCTCCTCCGGGCCCGGGGCCTCGGCGTCCTCGGACAGGCCCTCCTCCAGCAGGGGGTTCTCCGCCACCTCCTGCTGCACGAGATCCTGCAGCTCAAGGCTGTTGAGCTGCAGGATCTTGAGGGCCTGCTGCAGCATGGGCGTCATGACCAGCTTCTGCTGCTGCCTGAGATGGAGGCCGGGTGTGAGGGGCATGGCGCTCTTGGGATCGCTCCCGTGGCAGCCGGCCTGGGCCCTAGCGCACAAGTCCCGGGCAGGGCCCGGGACTTGTCTCGCTCAAGCTCTTTGGCCGGCGTTGGCCCCTGGGTTCAGCCCTTGTTCTCGCGGCGCATCACGTACAGCAGCACCACCAAGGCCACCAGGAGCACAAAGACAAAGATCAAGATGATGGGAAGGAAGAGCCCCTTCTTGGGCTGGGCAGGCGCCGGAGCCGGGGCAGCCGCGGGCGGCAGGGGCGCGGGCTTGGCCTGAGCCTGGGGCTTGGCTTGGGGCTGAGCTGGGGGCAGGGCTTG
>CAYXCT010000176.1:0-4696 GCA_964463435.1 uncultured bacterium
CACATCAGGCCGCGGCCATCACGCGCGAGAAGCGGGCGGTGGCCTCTTCCTCGTTGCGGCAGAAGTCGAATCGGTGCGAGAATCCGGCCAGGTCCCACATGTGCACCAGGTAAGGCGAGAGCCCCACCAGCTTCAGGTCGCCCCCGCAGGCGCGCAGCAGCTGGCTGCGCTCGGCCAAGATGGCCACCGCGGCCAGCTGCACGTGGCTGACCTGCTCAAAGTTGATGAGCACATGGGCGAAGCCCTCCTTGAGGTATTCGCCCAGCAGGGTCTTGATGCGCAGCGCATCCTGCACGGTGAGCTCGCCGCGCAGGCGGAGCACTTGGACGCGGATGGCGGCCTCGATCTGGCTGTTCATGCAGGGCCTCCTTGGAGTGTCAGTAGAGAAGGTCATCAGGGATGGGGGGGGCTTGATGCTCGCTCTCGTGCTTCAGCAGGGTCGCGCGGTCCCAGATCTCGATGTTCTTGCCCGTGCCCAGGATGGACACCTCGCGCTTCAAGCCGGCGTACTCGCGCAGGGACTGCGGCAGCACCACGCGGCACTGCTTGTCAATGAGGCACTCTTGCGTGCTGGCGGTGAAGCTGCGCACCAGGTCGCGGCTGCGGTTGGCCATGTTGTTCATGATCTCCATGTAGCGGTCCTGGGCGTAGGCCAGCAGCACGCGGTTCTTGGGGTTGATGTCGCGCGTGATGTAGAGCGTCATGGGCTGCCCAGATTTCTCTATGGCATCGCAGAACTTGGAGGGGATGGACAATCTCCCCTTGTCATCGATGCTATATTCATAGGTGGACACGAACATGAAAGACCCCAGAGGATAGTTTTACCTTTATATGGTCTAATATGGTTTTTCACTCCACAGGTTGGGATTATACACCCTATGGGGGTTTAGTCAATTACCCACAGGCCATATCGTGCGAAAAATCTGATGATTTACACGAAACCATGCATGTGTATGGTTTTGAATGCAAACAAAAAGCGCCCCTGCGAAGGGGCGCTTTTTGATCTCGCTGATGCTTGGATGACTGGCTTTAGCGCTTGGAGAACTGGAAGCGGCGGCGGGCGCCAGCCTGGCCGTACTTCTTGCGCTCCACCTCGCGGGGGTCGCGGGTGAGCAGGCCGGCCTTGGCCAGCGAAGGGCGGTTCTCGGCATCCAGGCTGATCAGGGCCCGGGCGATGCCGTGGCGCAGGGCGCCAGCCTGGGCGGCAGGGCCGCCGCCTTCGCACTTGGCAGTGATGTCCAGCTTGCCCACCTGGTCCGTCACCTGCAGGGGCATGCGGATCATGATGGAGAGGGTCTCGCGGCTGAAGTAGCTGTCCGCCTCCTTCCCGTTCACCACGATCTTGCCCGTGCCGGGCTTGAGCCGCACCCGGGCCACCGCGGTCTTGCGGCGGCCGGTTCCGGCAAAGCTGGGGATAGACTTGCCTGCCATTTTGTTTTTCTCCTAGTTCAACGGGATCAGAGGGCCACGGGGAAAGGCTGCGGGTTCTGGGCAGCGTGGGAGTGCTTCTCCCCCTTGTAGATCTTGAGCTTGGCGATCATGTCGCGGCCCAGCGTGTTCTTGGGCAGCATGCCCTTGACCGCGAGCTTGAGGGCCTTTTCCGGGTTGTCAGCCATCAGGTCCTTGTACTGGGTGCGCTTGTGGCCTGCCGGGAACCCGGTGAAATAATAGGTGCTCTTCTGCACCAGCTTCTTGCCGGTGAGGCGGATCTGGGAAGCGTTGAGGACCACCACGAAATCGCCCATGTCCACATGGGGGGAATAAGTGGGCTTGTGCTTGCCCTTGAGGACCGTGGCGATGCGGGTGGCGGCACGGCCCAAGACCTTGCCTTTCACGTCCACGACATACCACGCACGGGCAGCGGGAGCCTCCTCGGTGCGGGTGAAGCGCGTGGATTGGGTCAACTTTGCCATGATTCTGTTCCTCCTTCTTGCTTGTTAATGGAGCGGAGATTTTAGTCGGCGGACCCCTCATTGTCAAGGGATTCTTGGCCTTTTCGCAGCACCTTGCGCCCTGGCCGGGGTATGGCGCCGTAGCGCACCTCCCACAGGCACAGCCCCTGGGGGGGCGCCGTGGGCCCGGCGGCCTTGCGGTCCCGGCTCTGCAGGGCGCGGGCCAAGAAGCCCTCATCCTTGCGGCCCAGGCCCACCTCGGCCAGGCTGCCGGCCATGATGCGCACCATCTGGTGCAAGAAGGCCGTGGCCGTGACAAAGAAGCGCACCTGATGCCCTTGCCGCTCCACCCTTGCCGCCAGCACCCGCCGCACCGGGTGCCGCGCCTCGCAGCCCGCCGCCCTGAAGCTAGAGAAGTCATGCTCGCCCACCAGGGCCTGGCTGGCGCGGTGCATGGCCTCGGCATCCAGGCCCTGGCCCAGGTGCCAGGCGTAGCGCCGGCCAAAGGGGTCGTCGGCGTCGCGGTCCCACCAGGCGTAGCAATAGGTCTTCTGCTCGGGGTCGCGGCGGGCATCGAAGAGCTCGGGCGCCTCCTCGGCCGCGGACACGCGGATGTCGCGCGGCAGCAGGCCATTGAGGCCCCGCTTGAGCGCCTCCAGGGCGATGGGGCTCTCGGTGCGGAAATGGGCCACCTGCCGGAGCGCGTGCACGCCGGCATCGGTGCGCCCGGCGCCGGTGAGCGGGGCCGGCTGCTTCAGCAGCACCGCCAGCCTGTCCTCCACCGCGTTCTGCACGGCCGGGGCGTTGGCCTGCCGCTGCCAGCCGTGGTAGGCCGTGCCGTCATACTCCAAGGTCAGCTTGATGGTGCGCATGCGCCCGCCCTCATCCTTGCGCCGGGGCCTGGGCCAGCAGCGCGCCCCGCAGGGTCTCCTCGCCCACCCCGCGGTCCTTCATCACCAGGTGCAGCTTGTGCCTCAGCACCGGCATGCGCTGGGCCAGCCCGCGCAGCTCGGCGCCGGTGAGCACCAGGGTCTCCACCGGGCCCACCGCCTGCACCGTGGCGTTGCGCTGGTCGGTGTATCCCATGGCCACGTTCTCGCCGAAGAAGTCGCCGGCCGAGAGCAGCACCGCCGCGTCGCCCAGGCCCTGGTCCCCCACCCTCAGCACCCGCACCTCGCCGCTGGCGATCACATAGAACTCGTCGCCCTTGCCGCCCTGGCGCACGATCACCTCGCCCGGGGCGTAGCTGCGGCTGCGCGCCATCAGCGAGATCTCGAGCTTGGCGGCCGGCTCCAGGTCGCGGAACAGGCCCACCGAGGCGATGAGCGGCCGCCGGCTCCACAGGCTCTGGAAATGCGGCAGCAGGCGGTTCTTCTCGACGAACTCCAGGAAGAGCTCGCCGCGCAGCTTGAAGAGCACGGCCGGGGTGCGGCTGGTGACCGTGGCATTGGTGGCGCTGTGCCGGATGATGCTGATCTCGCCGAAGAAGTCCCCGGCCTCCAGGGTGGCCAGCAGGGGGCCGTCCGTGTCCTCGGGGTCGGTGACATCCATCACCCCGGCCAGCACGAAGTAGAAGGCGTCGCCGGCCTGGCCCTTGGAGAGCACCTCGCGCTGGGCCGGCACCTCCACCACCTGGCCCTGCGAGAGGATGACGTTGATCCAGGCCGCGTCCTTCACCTCGAAGAGGCGCAGGCTCTTCATCACCCCGGTGTAGACCGACTGCTCCAGGCTGCGGGCCGGCAGGTAGGTGCGGCTCCAGCCCGGGCCGGCCACCTTGTAGCGGCCCGGCTCCACCTTGGCCGGGTTGACGTGGGCCATCAGGAACTCGGTGCTGGTGTGCTCGGCGATGGCGGCGTCCCAGTCAGCGGGCGTGCCGTGGATGGGCGGGCCGCCGGCGTCCAGGATGGCCAGGCGCTCGTCGCCGCGCACCAGGGCCCGCATGCGCGCGGCATGCTCGGCGCTGACCACGCCGCGCTTCTCATAATCGGCCAGGGCCGCGAAGGAGCAGGTGTCGCCGGAATGCAGGATGGTGTGCGGCTCCCCCTGGTCGTCCAGCACGGTGACGCGAAAGCCGAAGGCCGGGATGCTGTGCACGGTGTAGAAGAACTCCCAGGCCGCCCCGAACATGGCGTAGCGCTTGCCCGGGATGACCTCCACGAAGCGCAGCAGGGGCTTCACCATGTCCACCGGCTCGCCCAGGGTGGCGGCCACCTTGGCCACCGCGCACTCATAGACCTCGCGGGTGGTGATGAGGGTGACGGCGTGCTCGGTGAGCACCAGCTCAGAGAGGGAGCAGTGGTCGTCATGCACATGGGTCAGGATGACCGCGCTGAGCTGGTCCTTGCTCACCCCCACCTGGCGCAGGTAGCGCCCCGCGCCGGAGGGCACATCCACCAAGAAGGCGTTGGCGTTGACCCACAGCAGCATGCCGCTGGTGGGCCCGGCGGGGTCAAAGCCCGAGTAGCTGCCCAGCACCTTCACCCGCAGGCGCTGGGGCTTCTCCACCTCGCCGCTCAAGTCGGCGAGCAGGGGCATCTGCTCGCCCTCAAAGTTGAGGTCGGCCAGCTCAAAGCCCTGCGGGCCCCGCACCTCGTAGCAGTTGTCGCCCAGGCGGCGCACCGTGTGCTCGGCATCGCCGGCGAACAGCGGCACCGCGCCGCCATCCTCCGGGAAGGGCAGCATGTCAAAGAGGGCCTCCACCGGCGCGGGCGCCCCGTCCTTGGGCAGGGCCATGCCATCGGCCATGGTGGCCAGCATGTCGATGCGGGCCTTGGAGAGCCCCCAGCGCTTCATCTCCTCGCGGC
>CAYXCT010000177.1:0-4692 GCA_964463435.1 uncultured bacterium
CGTGTCATTGCGCTGGACGATGGAAGGTTTCACCTGGTCAAGGGTGAGCTGCTCAGAAAAGGCGATGTGCCGGGGATCGGTCAAGGCAGCTGGAAGCTCGGTCTGAGCGGTTTTCTGGGTGTCTAAGGCAGCTTGAAGCTTCTCTTGAAAGACGACTTCAGAGCGCTTGAAGCCAGGGGTGTCAACATTGGCCAGGTTGTTGGCAATGAGCTTCTGCTGCATGGAGCTGGCATCCAGGGATTTCTGGATCAAGCCCATGGTCTCATTGTTAAAGAGTCGGTCAATCATCTGCCAAGGCCCCTGTTGTCGTGGAATGGCATTCCGCCCGTAATGACGGACTGAAAGTTGAAGAATGTTAATCAATGGGAAAAGCTTTGTCAAGGCTTTTCAAAAATGTTGTTTTATCTTGCAGGAACCAGGTTGGGAGCGCTTTTACCAAGTCAAGTCAAAATGTTGTTTTGTAGCGTGGTTTGACTGTCCGTTTGGCGGCGTGGATATCCACAGGGGCTATCCCTGCTTGAGCCTGAGCAGATTCTCCCTCTGCTGCTGGACAAGAGTCTGGTTCGCAGGCGACGCTGCCAGCAAGAGATCCAAGGCCCAATCCCAGTATTGCTTTTCTGTCTTGAACCGGCGCTCGGCCTTCCATTTTGCCTTGAGGCGGCGGTAGCGCAGGGTGTCGACCAGCACGCGGGTGCCGCCTTTGCCAGGCTTGGCGCCCGCTGGGCGGCTGGCTCTGGCCTCAGCGGCCGGCTCCAGCACCAGCAGGCCCGTGGCCATGAGGCCGCGGCCAAGCCCGGGCTCGGCGGGTGCCGGTGGCGCGGTCTGGGCCCTGGGCTTGGCAGTCGCCGGCGCGGGCCGCGCTGGCTCCGGCTTGGGCCGCAGCAGGCCGCTCTGCATGGCTTTGAGCCGCTTGAGGTTCTCGATCTGAAGCTCGGCGGCGGTCTTCCCTTCCCGCTGGCCTTCGCTCATGCGCCCTCCTCGCGGCCGGAGGCCTGCATCTGGTGCAGGATGTCGCGCCGGATGTCTTCCAAACGGCTCTCGATGGCCCGGCTCTTCTCCAGGGTCTCGCGGGCGCTGCGCATGGCGCTCTCAAGGATCTTGTTCATGAGCTCATGGTCATCCGACTGCTCATTGGCGGCGTCGCTGATGCGGATGACCATCTGGTTGCTGCGCTTCACGTCGCTGACGATGCGCATGAAGATGTCGCCCGCGGAATAGACCACCTTCACGTTCTCTTCGAAGCGGGAGTTGTCCTGGATGATGTCGATCATCTCGGTGGTCTTCTTCTTGATCTCATCCAGCAGCGCCTGGATCTCATCGGCGGCCTTGGCGCTGGCTTCGGCCAGCACGCGGATCTCCTGGGCCACCACCGCGAAGCCGCGGCCGCTCTCGCCAGCCCGCGCCGCCTCGATGCCGGCGTTGAGCGCCAGCAGGTTGGTGCGCTTGGTGATGTCGGTGATGCGCATGACGAATTTGCCCACATGGTCTGAGAGCTGCATCAGCTCGGCGCTGAAGCGGGCCGAATTTCCCACGGTGGCCTTGAGGTCGTTCATGGCCTTGATCTCGCCGCCCACGCTGCGGATGCCCTCGGCGGCAGAGCCGGTGGTGCGCCGCGACTCCTCCATCACCTTCTGGGCGGCCTGGGCCATGGCATGCGAGGCCTCCAGGATGTGCCGGCCTATGGTCATGCTCTTCTCAAAGGTGCGGGCGTTCTGGTCAATGCTCTGCTCGACCGCCTGCACCATGCCCACCAGCTCCACCAGCGAGTTGCGCTCGCGGTTGAGCAGGTCCTTGAGCTCTTCCTCGCGGCGCTGCGAGCTGCGCCGGCCTTCCTCATGGGCCTTGCGACGCGCCGCTTCTTCGAGCAGCTCGGCCTCCACCAGGCTCCGCAGGCGGGCCAGCGGCGGATAAGCGCCCTCGGAGAGCAGGCCTTCCTGCCGCATCTGCTTCAGGTCGATGGCGCACCACAGCCACACCAGGGCAAAGCTGAGCCCCGCGGCGGACAAGCCCCCGAATAGCGCGGCGGACAGGGGCGACACGCTGCCCAGCAAGAGCTGGCAGAGCAGGCTCAAGGTGGCGCCGCCGAACAGGGTGAGGGACAGCCAGAGGAGGGTCATGGGCCGCGTGAAAAGGGGTCTTAAGGGAGGCCAAGGGCCGCGAGCATTATAAGGCAAAACCCATCAGGGTTAAAGCTTCACCGCAGGCTTTGCTTCAGCTCGGCCAGCTTGGCCAAGGCCTGCAAGGGCGTCATGGCGTCCAGGTCCAGCGAGGCCAGGCCATCGGCCAGGGCCTTCAGCTGGGGGCTCTCTTGCGGCAGCTCGAAGAGCGAGGCTTGGGAAGAGGCCTTCAAGCCCGCGGGTCGGCTCAGCTCCAGGCGCGCCAGCACCTCCCTGGCCCGCGCCAGAACGCTCTCCGGAAGGCCAGCCAGCCGCGCCACGGCCACCCCATAGCTGTGCTCCGAGCTGCCGGGCCGGACCTGGTGCAAAAAGATGATCTTCCCGTTCCATTCGCGCACCATCACCTGGAAATTGCGGATGCGGGGGAATTCCTCCGCCAGCTCGGTGAGCTCGAAATAATGGGTGGCGAAGAGGGTGCGGCAGCCCAGGCGCGGCGAGTCGTGCAGGTGCTCGGCCACAGCATAGGCGATGCCGATGCCGTCAAAGGTGCTGGTGCCGCGGCCTATCTCGTCCAGCACCACCAGGCTGCGGCGGGTGGCGTTGTGCAGGATGTTGGCGGTCTCCACCATCTCGACCAAGAAGGTGCTCATGCCGCGCTGCAAGCGGTCGCTGGCCCCCACCCGGGTGAAGATGCGGTCCACCCATCCTATGCGCGCCTCGCGCGCAGGAACAAAGCTCCCCATCTGCGCCATCAGCGCCAGCAGGGCGGCCATGCGCATATAAGTGGATTTGCCCGCCATGTTGGGGCCGGTGAGCAGCATGATCTGGCAGGCCTCGCAGTCCAGGTCCAGGTCGTTGGGCGCGAAGGGCTCGCCGCCCCGGTCCTGCAGCATGGCATCGATGACCGGGTGCCGCCCTTCGCGCACGGTCAGCGCGGCGCTGCCATCGACCACCGGCCTGGAGTAGCCGCGGCGGCGGGCCACCTCGGCCAGGCTGGCCAGCGCGTCGAGCGCGGCCAAGTCTGCTGCGAGGGCCAACAAAGGGCCTGCCTGGGCAGCCACCTGCTGGCGCAGCGATTCGAAGAGCTCCAGCTCCAGGGCCACTCGGCGCTCATCCGCGTGCAGCACGCGGTCCTCCAGGGCCTTGAGCTCGGGCGTGGTGAAGCGCTCGGCCGACACCAGGGTCTGCTTGCGCTGGTAGTCCTCTGGCACCTTCGCCAGCTGGGCCTTGCTCACCTCGATGTAGAAGCCGAAGACCGAGTTGAACTGCACCTTGAGGCTCTCGATGCCGCTGCGCAGGCGCTCGCGCGCCTGCAGGGAAGCCACGGCGTCCTTGCCACCCGCAGCCTCAGCGCAGTGGATGTCCAGCTGGGCATGGTAGCCCGGCCGGATGAACCCGCCCTCACGGAGCGCTGCCGGCGGCTCCTCCACCAGCGCCTTGTCCAAGAGCTCGGCCAGGGGCTGCAAGCCCCCTGTCGCGCCCAGCCCCTTTAGCAGCGGGGATCCCGCCGGGGCCAGCAGAGCCTGCAGGGCCGGCAGGCGGCGCAGGGTGCTGCGCAGGCCGGCCAGGTCGCGGGCGCTGGCGGTCTGGCAGCCCACCTTGGCCATGATGCGCTCGATGTCCGCGGTCTGGCGCAGCTCCTCACGCAGGCCGGCAGAGAGCGCGGGCGTTGCGTGCAGCTCCTGCACCGCGTCCAATCGAGCCTGGATGGCTTCCAGCCCTGTCAGCGGCGCGGTCAGCCAGCGCTTGAGCAGGCGCGCCCCGGCCGCGGTCACTGTGTCGTCCAGCACCTCAAAGAGCGTGCCGCGCGTGCCGCCGTCCTCGAGGTTGGCGGTCAGCTCCAGGTTGCGCAGGGTGCTGGCATCCAGCCGCAGGGTGCCCGCGCCCCCGGCATCCCGCAGGGGCCGCAGGTGGTCCAGGGGGCCCTTTTGCGTGTCGCGCAGGTAGCTGAGCAGGGCCCCGGCCGCGGCCACGGGCAGCCCAGACTCGGCCAGGCCGAAGCTCTCCAGGCTGTGCACCTGGAACTGCTCCTTGAGCAGGCGGCCGCTCTCCGCCGGGCTGAAGGCATAGGGGTCCAGCCGGCTCACCAGGATGCGGCGGGCTGCCAGCAGGGATTCCAGCTCGGGCAGCGCCTCCCCTTCGGGCAGCAGGCATTCCAGGGGCTTCATGCGCTCCAGCTCCGCCTCCAGGGCCTCCCAGGCCTGCGCAGGCAGGCTTTGAGCGGTGAACTCACCGGTGCTGTTGTCCGCCGCCGCCAAGCCCAGGCCTTCCTTGCCAGGGGCCAGGCTGATGATCCAGTTGTTGGCCTTGCTGTCGAGGAAGTTGTCCTCCAGCGCCGTGCCTGGGGTGACGATGCGGACCAATTCGCGGCGCATCATCCCCTTCTTGGCCTCGCCCACCTGCTCGCAGACCGCCACCTTGCGGCCGGCCTTGAGCAGCTTGTGGATGTAGGCGGCCGAGGCGTGGTAGGGGATGCCCGCCATGGGCACCTTGTGGCTGCGCCCCTCGCCGCTGGAGCGCGCGGTGAGGGTGATGCCCAGCAGGCGGCTGGCCTCGCGGGCATCCTCGCCGAAGA
>CAYXCT010000178.1:0-4672 GCA_964463435.1 uncultured bacterium
ATCAGCACCAGGTCCTGGTCCGCGGTGAGCTGGAGGGTGGGGGAGAAGCGGCGCACCACCTCGGCCACGGCCGCCTTGGGAGCGCGGCCCGGCGCATCGCGCAGGCGGCCGGAGAGCAGGTGCACTCCCAGGGCCAGCGTGCCATCCGCCCGCGCATGCCAGCCCAGCAGGCTGGGCGTCTTCCAGGCAGGCAAGGGGCGCTGCTCCAGGTGGATGCCAGCGCTGGCTTCCACTTGGCCGCGGAACCAGGCCACGCCCTTCTCAGCCAGCACATACTTGAGCCGGGCATGCTTGCGGTTGCTGCGGTCGCCAAAGTCGCGGTGCACGGCCACGCAGGCCTCGGCCACCTTGAGCAGGCTGGCGGCAGGGGCCCAGCCCAGCAGGTCCGCGGCGCGAGGGAAGGTGGAGGCCATGCCATGGGTCATGCCCATGCCGCCGCCGGCCAGCACAAAGGCGCCGTCCACGGCCCCATCCGGGCCCAGGGTGGCCACAAAGGCCAGGTCATTGCTGTAGATGTCGATGTCGTTGTGGCCGGCCAGGGTGACGGCCATCTTGAACTTGCGGGGCAGGTAGGCCTCGCCGTAGAGCGGCTCCTTGTCGTCCTTGAGCTCCTGCTTGGCCTCGTCCAGCCACAGCTCTGCATAGGCGCGCGAGCGCCACTTGAAATGCTCGCTCAGGCTCTCGGCCAGCCCGTCCAGCTGGGCCAGGTCAGACCGGCCCCAGGGGTTGGCCGCTTCGGTGACATTGCGCACCACATCGCCGCAGGCGCCCAGGGTGCTCAGGCTCATTGCGTGGATGCGCTGGACGGTGGCCTTGAGGTCCTTCTTGACCACCCCATGCAGCTGCAGGGATTGGCGGGTGGTGAGCCTGAGGCTGCCGCCGCCCATCTCATCGGCCAGCGCGTCCCAGGCCAGCCACTGGCTGGCGCTGAGCCGGCCCCCGGGCATGCGCGCCCGCAGCATGAAGCTGGTGGGCGATTGCTCCTTGGGCTGGTCGCGGTCCCGCTGCTGGTAGATGCCGTGGAACTTGATGAGCTGGGCGTCGCCGCTCGAGAAGCCGGGCTCCTCGCTGAACAAGCCGTCCAGCAAGGTGCCGCGCAGGCCCTTGGAGGCCGCCTTGATGCCTTCCACCTCATTCAATTCTGCCATGCCCGCCTCCTTCGTGCCCTCAAAAGCTCCGAAGCGCCCTATCGCACCTGGTGCAGCCCGCATTCCTTGTGCCCTGCCGATTCCCACCACCAGCGGCCGGCACGGATGTCCTCGCCCGGCTTGATGGCGCGGGTGCAGGGCGCGCAGCCGATGGAGGGGAAGTCCTGGTCGTGCAAAGGGTTGTAGGGGATCTTCTCGGCCTTCACCAGCCCCCAGAGCTGGCTCTCGCTCCAGCGGGCCAGGGGGCAGACCTTCACCAAGCCTTGGCCCGCATCCCAAGCCACCGGCGCCACCTGGGCCCGGTCTTGCGACTGGCCCTGGCGCAGGCCGCAGACCCAGGCCCGCTTGCCGGCCAGGGCCCGCTTGAGGGGCTCGGTCTTGCGCACCCGGCAGCATTCCTTGCGCAGATCCACGCTGTCGCGGAAGCCGTTGATGCCATGGTCCCTGGCATAGGCTTCCACTTGGCCGGCCTCGGGGAAGAAGACCTGGATGCCCAAGTGGTATCTCTGCTCGGTGCGCTCCAGCAGGGTGTAAGTCTCTGGGAAGAGGCGCCCGGTGTCCAGCATGAAGCAGGGCAGCCCGGGCGCATGCTGGTGGAGCAGATGCGCCAGCACCTGGTCCTCCAGACCCAGCGAGGTGGCAAAGGCCGCCTGCGCGCCAAAGGTCTTGAGCGCCCAGGCGAGCAAGGCGCCTGCGTCAAGGCTCTCGGTCTCTTTGATCCAGGCTTCCAGCTCAGCGGGAAGGTCAGCCATGGTGTCTCCTCAGATGGCGTAGTCATCCACGAACACGCGGGCGCCCTTGGGCTTGAGCCAAGCTTGGCTCCCCAGGCCTAGGCCCAGGGCCTGCCAGTCTGCATGAGGCAGCTCGGCTTGGATGTAGCCGCCGGCTTCGTCCTGCAGCTCAAGGCGCACCACGGGCCCGGCGGCGTGCACGTGCCGCAGCACGGCGGGGATGGCGCCCTGGCCGGGGTGGCCGCGCACCTCAAAGTCGGCCGGCCGCACGAAGAGCCGGGCGCTGCCCTCATGGCTGGCCGGCTGGCCCGTGATGTCCAGGGACAGCGCGCCCAGGATGGCCTTGCTGCCCGCCACGCGGCCGTGGAAGAGGTTGACGTTGCCCAGAAAGCCCATGACAAAGGCGGTGGCCGGCTTGTGGAAGAGCTCCTCAGGCGGGGCCATCTGCTCGATGCGGCCCTGGTTCATCACCACCACCTGGTCCGCCACCTCCAGGGCCTCCTCCTGGTCATGGGTGACAAAGACGCTGGTGACATGGATCTCGTCATGCAGGCGCCTGAGCCAGCGCCTGAGCTCCTGGCGCACCTGGGCGTCCAGGGCGCCGAAGGGCTCGTCCAGCAGCAGGACCTTGGGTTCCACGGCCAGGGCCCTGGCCAGGGCCACCCGCTGGCGCTGGCCGCCGGAGAGCTGGGTGGGCTTGCGGCCCTGCAGGCCCTCCAGCTGCACCAGGCGCAGGAGCTCGCCCACCTTCTGCTGGATGGCGGCCTCGCCGGGCCGCGAGCTGGCGGGCCGCACCCGCAGGCCGAAGGCGATGTTCTCGGCCACGCTCATATGACGGAAGAGCGCGTAGTGCTGAAAGACAAAGCCCACCCCGCGCTGGCCAGCGTGGCGCTTGGCCACATCCTCCCCGTCGAAGAGGATGGGGCCGCTGCCCTCGTCCGCGCTCTCCAAGCCGGCGATGAGGCGCAGCAGGGTGGTCTTGCCAGAGCCGGAGGGGCCGAGCAGGGCCACCAGCTGGCCCGAGGGCACGGTGAGGCTGATGTCCTTGAGCACCGAGGTGGCGCCGAAGGTCTTGGAGATGCGCTCCAAGCGGATGCTCATGGCAGGGCCTCCTGGCTCGCGGCGCGGCCGCGCCATTCGATGAAGGACTTGAGCCCCAGGGTCACCAGGGCCAGCAGGGCCAGCAGGCTGGCGCAGGCAAAGGCGGCGCTGAAGCTGTACTCATTGTAGAGGATCTCCACGTGCAGGGGCAGGGTGTTGGTCTGGCCGCGGATGTGGCCGGAGACCACCGACACGGCGCCGAATTCGCCCATGGCGCGGGCGTTGCAGAGGATGATGCCGTAGAGGAGGCCCCACTTGATGTTGGGCAGGGTCACCCGCCAGAAGGTCTGCCAGCCGCTGGCGCCCAGCACCCGGGCGGCTTCCTCCTCCTCGCTGCCCAGGCTCTCCATCACCGGGATGAGCTCGCGGGCCACGAAGGGGAAGGTGACGAAGAGCGTGGCCAGGATGATGCCGGCCGGGGCGTAGATGACCTGCAGGTGGCGGGCTTGGAGCCAGGGGCCCAACAGGCCCTGCAGGCCGAAGAGCAGCACGAAGATGAGGCCGCTGATGACCGGCGACACGGAGAAGGGCAGGTCGATGAGCGAGAGCAGGAGGCCTCGGCCGCGGAATTGGAACTTGGTGACCAGCCAGGCCGCGGCCACGCCAACGCTGGTGTTGAACGGCACCGCGATGGCGGCTGCCACCAGGGTCAGGCGCAGGGCTGCCAGGCTGTCCGTTGAGCTGATGGCCGCCAGGTAGGCCTGGCCGCCCTTGGCCAGGGCCTCGGTGGCGATCAGCGCCAGGGGCAGGGCCAGGAACAGCCCCAAGAAGCCGAAGCTGAGCGCGGCCAGGGCCCAGCCCAGCCAGCCTGGGGCGGGAGCGGAGCTGGCGGTGCTGCTGCGGCTGGTGAGAAAGGGCATGGAGGGCTCCATGAGTTTTTGCCGAGGGGTATTTGCTTCGGGTGGTTGGGTCTGCCGCCTGCTCCGGCCTCCTCAAGGCCTTTGACACCCTAGCCCGACGCTCCGCGCCTATGGCGTCTCCGCGCCGGGCGAAAGACGCGAGAGGATAGGATGGCTTAGTGTTCCGGCCTGCGCAGCCGACAGCCCCAGCCGCCCTGGCTCATCCAATTATTGCCGCCTCACTGCGCCCCTGCCTGCAGGCGCGCCTGTAGGTGGTTGATGAGCAGCAGCAGGATGAAGGAGACCAGCAGCATGGCGCTGGCCAGGGCCGTGGCGCCGGCGTAGTCGTACTGCTCCAGCTTGGTGATGATGAGCAGGGGCACGATCTCGGTCTTCATGGGCATGTTGCCGGCGATGAAGACAATGCTGCCGTACTCGCCCACGCAGCGGGCGAAGGCCAGCGAGAAGCCGGTGAGCAGGGCCGGGCCCAGCTCGGGGAAGATCACGCGGCGGAAGGCCTGCGCCCAGCTGGCGCCCAGGCCCGAGGCCGCCTCCTCCACAGCGGGGTCCAGCTCTTCGATGACAGGCTGAAGGCTGCGCACCACGAAGGGCAGGCCGATGAAGACCAGGGCCAGGGTGATGCCCAGCCGGGTGTAGGCCACACTGATGCCCAGCGGCGCCAGCAGGCGGCCGGCCCAGCCCTGGGGCACGAAGAGGGAAGTGAGCGCGATGCCGGCCACGGCCGTGGGCATGGCAAAGGGCAGGTCGATGAGCGCATCGGCCAGGCGCCGGCCCGGGAAGTCATAGCGGCAGAGGAACCAAGCCAGGGGCAGGCCCACCACGCCATTGATGA
>CAYXCT010000179.1:0-4669 GCA_964463435.1 uncultured bacterium
TGGAGCACCTGTGGGTGAAGCCCGAGGCGCTCAAGCGCTGGGCCATGGAGATCGACAAGGCCGGGGATGCCACCTCGCGCCTGGTCTTCACCGTGCCCTCGCTGGAGAAGAAGCTGGAGCCGGGCGGGTCCATCAAGCTGAAGGCTGACATCAACGCCCAGGAATTCGAGGCCAGCGGCAGCGGGCGCTTCCTCTTCATCCCCATGGGCTGGAGCGAGCGGGTGGCGCTGCGCTGGGACGGCAAGGCCCTCTTCCTGGCGCCCCGCCAGCTGCACTGGGGCGCGCTGCGCGTGCCGCTGTGGCTCTCCTTCTTGGGCACCCGCACCCTGCCGCAGGGCCCGGTGCTCGACCTCTCGGGCCAGTGGATCCCCTACAACATCCAAGAGGTGCACTTGAGCTGGGACACCGTGACCTTGAGCACCAACTGGTGAGCCCTTCCCCCCTTCTGGAGCACGCATGCGCATCCTAGTCACCGGCGGAGCCGGCTTCATCGCATCCCATGTCACCGATGCCTACCTGGCCGCGGGCCATCAGGTGACGGTGCTGGACAACCTCTCGGGCGGCAAGCGCAGCCAGGTGCCGCGCGGCGCCCGCTTCGCTGAGCTGGACACCCGCGACCGCGCCGGGGTGGCCAGGCTCTTCAAGGCCGGCAAGTTCCAGGTGGTCAACAGCCACGCGGCCCAGATGTCGGTGCCCGACAGCGTGCGCGACCCTTGGAACGACGCTGAGATCAACTGCCTGGGCCTGCTCAACCTGCTGGAGGCCTGCCGCGCCAACAAGGTGGGCAAGTTCATCCACATCAGCTCCGGCGGCACGGTGTATGGCAGCCCGAAGAAGCTGCCCGCCACCGAGGCCTACCCCATCCTGCCCGAGAGCCCCTATGGCATCACCAAGGCGGTGGGCGAGGACTATCTGCGCTTCTACAAGGCCGAATGCGGCCTGGACTACACGGTGCTGCGCTACAGCAACGTCTACGGCCCGCGCCAGGAGCCCCACGGCGAGGCCGGGGTGGTGGCCATCTTCATCAAGCTGCTGCTCGCGGGCCGGGTGCCCACCATCTTCGGCGACGGCAGCATCATCCGCGACTACGTGTATGTGGGCGACGTGGCCCGCGCCAACCTGCTGGCGCTCAAGAAGGGCAGCGGCGAGGCCTTCAACATCGGCACCAACAAGCCCACCACGGTGAAGCAGCTCTTCAAGGCCATCGCCCAAGAGATGGGCTTCAAGGGCCAGCCCAGCTACGGGCCGGGCCGGGCCGGCGACCTGCAGGCCAATTATCTGAGCTTTGCCAAGGCCAGGCGCGCGCTGGGCTGGGCTCCCAAGGTCGGGCTGGCCCAGGGCATCAAGGCCACGGCGGATCACTTCCGCAAGGCTGCCTGAACCCCATTCCCGAGGCGAGAAGCATGGACGCCATCATCCTGGCCGGGGGCCAGGGACTGCGCCTGCGGCCCCTGACCCTAAAGACCCCCAAGCCGCTGGTGCCGGTGGCCAATGAGCCCTTCTTGGCCACCCTGCTAGCCCGCCTGGCCCAAGCCGGCGTGCAGCGGGTCACGCTCTCGGCCTGCTTTGAGGCCATGGCCCTGCGCCAGAGCCTGGCTAGCTTCAAGCGCTTTGGCATGGCCCTGCGCGTGATCGACGAGCGCCAGCCGCTGGGCACTGGCGGAGCCATCCGCTTCGCCTGGTGGGACCCTCAGGCGCCCACCCTGGCTTTGAACGGCGATGCGCTCTCAGACTGGGACTTCCGCCTGCTGCTGGCCGAGCACCGGCGCCAGAAGGCCCAGGCCACCTTGTGGGTGCGGCCGGTGGAGGATGTGAGCCGCTTCGGCGTGGTGGAGCATGACCGGCAGGGCCGCGTGCGGCGCTTTGTGGAGAAGCCCAAGCCGGGCCAGGCCCAGGGCCGCGACATCAACGCCGGCGCCTATGTGCTGGAGCCCTCGGTGCGCGCGCTCATCCCGGCCGGCCGCAGCGTGAGCATCGAGCGTGAGACCTTCCCGGCCTGCCTGGCCCAGGGCCTCAAGGTGGCGGCCTGCGGCTGCCCTGCCAGCACCTATTGGCGCGACATCGGCAACCCGGTGGAATACCTGGCCGCCAACCTGGACGCCCTGGACCAGGCCCTGCCCGGCCTGATGCGGGGCAGGGCCGCTGCCTGGCAGAAGCCCGGCCGCGGCAAGGCCCTGCTGGCCCCGGGCTGTTGCATCGCCAAGGGCGCCCAGGTGCTGCGCGCGGCGCTGGCCAAGGGCTGCTCTGTGGCTGCGGGCGCCTGCGTCAAGGACAGCGTGCTGGGGCAGGGCTGCAAGGTCGGCGAAGGCGCCGTGGTGGAGGGCGCGGTGCTGGGCCGCGGCGTGCGGGTGGGCGATTTCGCGGTGCTCAAGCCCGGCGTGGTGCTGGGCGACGGCGCGCAGGTGCCCGCCTATTCCCGCCTCTAAGGAGGCCGCATGAAGCTGACCCTGACCCTGCTCGGCACAGGCACCAGCCACGGCGTGCCGGTCATCGGCTGCGGCTGCGCGGTGTGCCAGAGCCGCGACCCCAAGGACAAGCGCGGCCGCTGCTCGGCCTGGGTGCATGGCCTGGGCCAGGCGCCCAGCCTGCTCATCGACACCGGCCCGGAGTTCAGGGCCCAGGCCCTGCGCGAGGGCATCTTTCGCGCGGATGCCGCGCTCTACACCCACGCCCACGCCGACCACATCAGCGGCTTGGATGACCTGCGCGCCTTTAGCGAGCGGCAGGCCTGCAAGATCCCCTGCTTCGGCAACCGCCAGACCCTGGCGCTGATCCGCGAGCGCTTCGGCTACATCTTCCGCCCCACCCAGGCTGGCGGCGGCAAGCCCCAAGTTTCCATGCGCCCGGTCAGCCGCGCCTTTTCCGTGGCTGGCCTCAAGGTGCGGCCCGTGCCCCTGTGGCATGGCCGGCTCAAGGCCACGGGCTGGCGCATCGGCAGCATGGCCTACCTCACTGACACTCACCGCATCCCAGAGCCCAGCTTTAAGCTCTTGCACGGGCTTCAGCTGCTGGTGCTGGACGCCCTGCGGCCCAGCCCGCACCCCACCCATTTCAGCCTAGGGCATGCCGTGGCCGCGGCCAAGCGCATCGGCGCCAAGCGCACCCTGTTCACCCACATGACCCATCTGCTGCCGCATGCCGCCACCTGCCGCGGCCTTCCTCATGGCATAGCTCTGGGCTTTGACGGGCAGAGCATAGAGTTCAGCGCCTAGGGCAGGGAATCGCTTTGAAATAGGGCGCTTATTCGCTCGGCAAGGCTTGACAAAGCAGGGCCAGGTTGATATAAACGATGCGCTTTGGATATGCTTTGGGCACATAGCTCAGTTGGTAGAGCAGCTGACTCTTAATCAGCGGGTCGTAGGTTCGATCCCTACTGTGCCCACCATATTAAATAGGCCAGATATCTGGCCTATTTAATATGGTGGAAAAGCCTTAACTGCCGGATGTGCCACCCGGCGGCGACCGCAGCTAAGCTGCGAGATGCGGGAGTAGCTCAGTGGTAGAGCACAACCTTGCCAAGGTTGGGGTCGCGGGTTCAAGCCCCGTCTCCCGCTCCAAATAAAAAGAAAGGCCAGCGCCCAGCGCTGGCCTTTCTTTTTATTTGCGGCTGCGGCTCCATCCAAGCGCCGCAGCCGTGAATGGCGAGCGTAGCCGAGCCATTCGTACCCAAGAGGCGGGAGTGGAGAGACCCGCCTCTTGGGTGCCAAGGAAGAACAAGCTCGTGGCTGCCCGGCTTTTAGCGCCTGAAGATCCGCAGCGGCAGAAGCAGCAGCCTGAGAAGCACATTGGGCGGCGGCGGGGGCGGCAATATCAGGGGCGCTGCCACGGCCACCTCAAAGCGGGGCGCCACGGGCAGGCCGTAGTGCAGGCGTATCTCGCGCCAGGAGAGGCCCTGCAGCCGCAACTGGGCCACCTGCCCCACCGGCACCTTTGCGCGGGCCGCCACAGCCACCACGCGTTTGGTCTCGGCGTTGTCAAAGCCCTGGCGCCGCACCCAGATGACAGAGCTCTCGGGGATGTGGTACTTGGCAGCCAGCTTGGCGGTGAAGTCGTCGCCGGCAAAGGCCGGCGCCACCTTGACCGGGGCCAGGGGCGCCAGGTCCTCGGCCGCGGCCTGCTGGTCGCCATAGCTGACGCTCTTGACGCGCGAGCGGTCAAAGGTGCGAGGCACGCCTGCCACCTGGATGACCACCTGGGTCTCGCTCTCGCTGAGCACCGTGCCTTTCAGCGCCTGGCCGTCCGACAGAACCACGGTGTCGGCAGGGGGAGGCGCCTCTTGCTGGGCTGCGCTTTGCTCTGCGCAGGCCAGGGGAAAGGCCAGGGCCAAGGCCAGTCCCAAGGCTGCTAAACTGCTTGCTAGGTTCCTTTGCATGGCTTGCTCCGAGAAGTCCTTACCGATAAAAACGCTTGCTTGTGCAAGGAGTTCCCCGCTATTGCCCGTTGATTGTAGCACCCTGCGATGTTCGCTTCAAAGCGGCAAACCATGGGCGGGATGTTGAACCGGCTTGAAAGGCCCATGCGCCTAAAAAATGCAGCGGCGAGAGGCTGGATATTTCAGTCGTTTTTTTAAAGGTCATCCTAGAAATAGCCATAATCAAAAGCCATAAAACCGCATATTCCTTGATAAAAAACATAAATTGATCATAATGGCCAACACTTATGCAAAGCA
>CAYXCT010000180.1:0-4644 GCA_964463435.1 uncultured bacterium
TGGATGAGGAGCTGAGCATCGGCGACTACGTGCTCACCGGCGGCGAGCTGGCGGCTGCGGTGCTCATCGATGCCGTGGCCCGCCAGTTGCCCGGCGTGCTCGGCAACCAGGCCTCGGCCCAGGCAGACAGCTTCGCCGATGGCCTGCTCGACTTTCCGCACTACACGCGGCCTGCCAGCTTCGAGGGCAGGGAAGTGCCGGCCGTGCTCTTGGGCGGCGACCACGCGGCCGTGGCGCGCTGGCGGCGCCAGCAGGCATTGCTCGCCACGCATGCCAAGCGGCCAGACCTTTTGCAAAGGGCTGCATTGGGCCCTGAAGACATCCGGCTCCTCGAGGAGCTGGGAATATCCTGCAAGAGCAAGGCGGGGCGACCCGCGAAACCCAAGTGAAGAGGTAGAAAAATGAGCGGCATCCAAGCCATCCTGCACCAGGTCGAAGCCAAGTATATGCGGCCCAAGCATCCTGATTTCAAGCCTGGCGACACCGTCAAGGTGCACGTCAAGGTGGTCGAGGGCGACAAGGAGCGCATCCAGGTCTTCGAGGGCACGGTCATCGGCAAGAGCAAGACCGGCATCCAGGAGTGCTTCCGGGTGCGTCGCATGAGCTACGGCGTGGGCGTGGAGCGCGTCTTCCCCATGCATTCGCCCTTCATCGAGAAGGTGCAGGTGAGCAAGCGGGGCATTGCCAGCCGGGCCAAGCTCTACTACCTGCGCGACAAGTCGGGCAAGGATTCGCGCATCCAGGAGGAGCGCCGCGTCATCGAGGAGCAGCGCACCGCCACGGTGGTGCCGGCTCCGGTGGAGCAGCCCAAAGAGGCCGCTGCCGCCCCTGCCGCCGCCGCTGAAGCCAAGAAGTAGCCACAAAGGGCCTCCTGTTCAGGAGGCCCTTGATATTTGGATTTAAAAGACCGATGGGCGCTCCATAGAACCGGATGGTGAGAAATGCCGAAGAGGATAAAGCCGGACCTGCTGCTGGAGAAGGATGCTTGGGCCTCGGGCGCGGTGCTGGTGGCTGGCTTGGACGAGGCTGGCCGTGGCCCGCTGGCGGGCCCGGTGGTGGCAGCGGCGGTCATCCTAGACCCCGAGGGCCTGTTGGGCCTGGACCGGGTGGATGACAGCAAGCGCCTGAGCGCCAAGGCGCGCGCAGAGCTCTGCCCGCTCATCCAGGCGCAGGCGCGCGCCTGGGCAGTGGGCCTGGCCAGCGAGCAGGAGATCGACAGCCACAACATCCTGCAGGCCACATTCATGGCCATGCGCCGGGCGGTGGCGGGCTTGAGCCTGGCCCCGGACCGGGTGCTGGTGGATGGGCCGCATGCGCCCTTCAGGGACCCGCCCTGCCGCACCGTGGTGCATGGCGATGCCATCAGCCTGAGCATCGCGGCGGCTTCCATTTTGGCCAAGGTGCACCGGGATGGATTGATGGACGCCCTGGAGGCGCGCTGGCCCGGCTATGGCTTCATCCGCAACAAGGGCTATGGCACTCCCGAGCACCTGCAGGCCCTGGCCCGGCTGGGCCCCTGCCCGGCGCACCGCAAGAGCTTCACAGCGGGGCGGCTGGGCCAGCTGCCGGGGCTTTTGCTGTGAGCCTGGCTGGCAAAGCCTGGGGCCGGCTGGGCGAGGCCCTGGCTGAGGAGCATCTGCGCGGCTTGGGCTGGCAGATCTTGGAGCGCAATTGGGTGAGCCCGGCTGGAGGCGAGCTGGACCTGGTGGCGCGCGACAAGGGCACGCTGGTCTTCGTGGAGGTCAAAGCCTTTGCCAGCAGCGCCTTTGGCGAGAGCCCGGCGGTGAACGTGACGCCAGCCAAGCAGCGCCGCGTGGTGCGGGCCGCGCGGGGCTACCTGTGCCAGCTCGGCCGTGAGAAGGATGACTGCCGCTTTGATGTGGTGGCCGTGCAGCTGGACCCCGCGGGCGGGCCGGCGCAGGTGGAGCGCTTTGAGGGGGCATTCTACGCATGAGCAAAGCCAGCCCGGCAAGCATGGTCAAGGAGGCGCCGGCCCATCTGCCCATCCGCGCCTGGCCGGAGGGCGAGCGGCCGCAGGAGAGGCTGCTCGCGCGGGGCGCGCAAGCCTTGAGCGATGCCGAGCTGCTGGCCCTGCTGCTGCGCACCGGCGGCCGCGGCCAGAGTGCCGTGGAGCTGGCGCGCCAGGTGCAAGCCAGGGCCGAGCAGGCCGGGGGTTTGGCGGCCCTGGGCGCGGGCGGGCTGATGCGGCTGCCGGGCCTGGGCCCGGCCAAGGCCGCGCTGCTGCTGGCGGCGGTGGAGCTGGGCAGGCGCAGCGCGTGCACGCCTGTATCGCCCGGAGAGCGCATCTTGACCAGCCGGCAGGCCTATGAGGCCTGCCGGGCCGAGCTGGAGGCCTGCCCGCAAGAGTCCCTGCTGGTGCTGGCCCTGGATGCCAAGCATCGCCTGCTGGGCCGCAAGACCGTGTCCTTGGGCACGCTGACGCAGTCGCTGGTGCACCCGCGCGAGGTCTTCAGGCCGGCCTTGGAATGGAACGCGGCGGCGGTGCTGGTGGCGCACAACCATCCCAGCGGCGACCCGCAACCCAGCGCTGAGGACCATCAGGTGACGCGGCGCCTGAGGCAGGCCGCGGCCCTGCTGGGGCTGGGCCTGCTGGACCACTTGGTGGTAGGCAAAGGCATCTATTTCAGTTATGCTGACAGGGCATGGACCATTGATGGGACGCGCTTGGGGGACTAGATGCAGTTGAAGAAGAAGGGGATCGCTGCCAAGAAAAAGGCTCCAGCCAAAGCCGAGGGCCGGCCCAAAGCCAAAGCCAAGCCCAAGGCGGTGCGGAAGAGCGCCGCTGCCAGGCCCGCTGCCAAGCAGGGCATCAAGAAGAAGCAGACAGAGGTGCGCAAAGCAGCATCGCATCCCCAGTCGGATGGCGAGCGCCGCGCCGTGGCAGCGGCCGAGGCCGCCTACGACAAGAAGGCCAACGATGTGCTGGTGCTGGACCTGACCGGGCTCTCGCCGGTGATGGACCACGTGGTGCTGGCTTCGGCCCGCTCTGAGACGCACCTGCGCAGCGTGGCCGACAATGTCGAGGAGCAGCTGGCCAAGCTGGGAGAGAAAGCCCTGCACCGCGAGGGCTACCGGGACGGCCGTTGGATCGTGCTGGATTATGGGGATCTGATGGTGAATGTCTTCTTGGATCAGCAGCGCAGCCATTACCGGCTGGAGCAATTGTGGAGCAGGGCGCGGGTCGTGGCACGCTATGAGGCATGACTTTCAAGCATACAGAGATGAATAAATCCGAAGCATTGCGCCCCGCAAAACGCCCGATTTTATCATCCGGAAAGCAGAGAAAGAGGGCGGCGCGGGTTTGAGCAAGATTTGTGCGGAAGAAAACTGAAAATAAAAAGCCTGTTAATAAAGGGTTAAAATTAAAAAAAGCATATTTGGAGGTTTTCTTAGAAAAAACATATTGACGTTTCTGGGGTTTAGGTTATAATCCCACTCGCTTCAGGGAATGCCGCAAGTCAAGAGCTTCTATCTGAGGTAACAAATGCCACTACGTAGCCCCCATCAGAGTTTGAGCTAAGCGGTCCTAGACTGTTGTGCTTGACTGTCGGGGGCACCCACGCGGTGCCTTTTTTGTTGCGCTGGTCTTTGAAAACCAAACAAGATGCATAACGGGTCCTAAAGCAATAAACTGGTCCCCGCAAGGGGATAACAGTCAAGAACAACTCTATGAAGAGTTTGATCCTGGCTCAGGACTAACGTTGGCGGCGTGCCTAATACATGCAAGTCGTACGATCCGGTAGCAATATCGGAGAGTGGCGAACGGGTGAGTAACACGTGGATGATCTACCCTCAAGATTGGGACAACCCATCGAAAGGTGGGCTAATACCGAATGTGACCACGGCCAGTATCCTGGCTGCGGTAAAAGGTGGGGACCGCAAGGCCTACCACTTGGGGATGAGTCCGCGGCTGATTAGCTAGTTGGCGGGGTAACGGCCCACCAAGGCGACGATCAGTAGCCGGCCTGAGAGGGTGTACGGCCACACTGGGACTGCGACACGGCCCAGACTCCTACGGGAGGCAGCAGTAGGGAATTTTCCACAATGGGCGCAAGCCTGATGGAGCAACGCCGCGTGAGGGATGAAGGGTTTCGGCTTGTAAACCTCTTTGGAGTGAGACGAATGTGCTTACGGTTAACATCCGTGGGCAGTGACGGTATCACTAGAACAAGTCACGGCTAACTCTGTGCCAGCAGCCGCGGTAATACAGAGGTGACTAACGTTGTCCGGAATTATTGGGCGTAAAGGGCGCGTAGGCGGTTGGGTAAGTCAGATGTGAAATACCCGGGCTCAACCCGGGGGTTGCATCTGATACTGCTCAGCTTGAGTACGGTAGAGGAAGGTGGAATTCCCAGTGTAGCGGTGAAATGCGTAGATATTGGGAGGAACACCGGTGGCGAAGGCGGCCTTCTGGACCGAAACTGACGCTGAAGCGCGAAAGCTAGGGGAGCAAACGGGATTAGATACCCCGGTAGTCCTAGCCTTAAACTATGAGTACTAGGTGTTGGAGGTATTGACCCCTTCAGTGCCGCAGCTAACGCATTAAGTACTCCGCCTGGGAACTACGGCCGCAAGGCTGAAACTCAAAGGAATTGACGGGGGCCCGCACAAGCGGTGGAGCAT
>CAYXCT010000181.1:0-4594 GCA_964463435.1 uncultured bacterium
GCCCACCTGCATGTTGCCCTGGTCGCTGACCAGGCGGGCGAAACCCCTGCCGCGGGCCGCCACAAAATCCAGGTCCGGCAGGGTGCGCTCGACCAGGGCCTGCACCTTCTTGTAATCGGTCACCAGGGGCGCGGTCTGCCCGGCCGTGACCTTGTAGAAGCCGGCCACATTGATGTGCCCGGTGGAGACCGTGGTGGCGCTCTCCAGCATGGTGGATTTGACCCCCGCGCTCAGGCAGAGCAGGATCACCAGCAGGGCCGTGACCCCGGCGATGGCCCCGCCCAGCATGAGCGTGCGGCGCCGGTGCTGGAGCAGGTTGCGGAAGGCGATGAGGAAGAGCTGGCGCATCAATCCTCCGAGGCCATGGCCTGGATGGGCGAGACCCGGGTGGCCATGATCGCCGGGTAGAGGGCCGAGGCGCAGGTGACCAGCAGCACCACCCCAAAGGCTCCCGCCAGGCTGCCCAGGCTGAGGGTCGGGTGCAGGCTGGGGCCGGAGAAGAAGAAGTACATGAACTCGTTGCGCGCCGGGATGCCGACCGCGCCCAGCCAGGCCACGATGCCGCTGCCCAGGGCCGCGCCCAGGGTGCCGAAGACCCAGCCCAAGAGCATGGTCTCCGCGAGCACCATGGCCAGCACGAAGCGGCGCTGGGCCCCGATGGCCCGCAGGGTGCCGATCTCGCGCACCCGCTGCAAGGTGGCCATGACCACCGCGTTGTTGATGATGACAACGGCCACGATGAAGATGACGGCGGTGGCGAAATAGAGGATGAGCTTGCACACCAGCACGAACTGGCCGATGTTGCCGGCCGCGTGCTGCCAGTCCACCACCTTCAAGCCCAGGCGCTGGCTGTCGGATGCCTGCTGGATGTCCTTGAGCGACTGCGCGAGCCGGCCAGGGTCTTTGAGGATGATGGCCGCCTCGATGGCCATCCCCTTGTCGATCTCGGCCTGGGTGTAGGCCTTGGCGCTCAGGTCCGCGGCCCGCTGGACCTGGGGGTTGCTGCCCAGGGCGGCCTTGTCATCGATGTGGGACTCCTTGGCCTGCTCCACCTCGCCGCCGCCGCCAAAGAGCGCAGACTCCGCCTGCGCGCGCTCCACGAAGCGGGCCCCGGCCTGGGCCTCCAGCCTCTTGGTCTCCGCGATGCCCTCCTGGGTGACAGCGCCGTAGAGCTCGCGGAAGCTCATCAGGTCCATCAGGCTCAGGGCCCCGGCCAAGCCGCTCTTCTCCAGGCCCTTGAACTGGAAGGTGCCATAGACCTTGATGTTGACGGCCTGCACAAAGCCCGACTTGGTGTAGTTCTTGATGGTCAGGGTCTCGCCGGGCTTGAGCCGGTAGAGCTCGAGCAGGGGCGCCAGCTGGCTATAGAAGGCCTGGTAGCGGGCCTCGAAATTGGCGTCATCAGTATCAAAGAAAACCGGCAGCAGCTTCTCAAGGGCCGCCTCCTTGCTGCCCGTGGCGGCTCGCATGATGGCCGCGGCCTTCTGGGAGCTGAGCGGGTCGAGCTGCAGGATGATCTCGCGGGTCTGGCTGCGGTTCTGCTTCACCAGCTCCTGCAGGTCCGGGTCCTTGGCGATGCTCTTGTGCTCCAAGGTGAGCGCTTCGTGGATCTGGTCCAAGCGGTGGGCAGTCTTCAGCTTGAACTGGTTCTCATAGGCATACTTGCTCAAGAGCATGCCGCGATGGCCCTTGGGCACGGCCTGGCCATCCACCACCTGCATGCGGTCAAAGGCCTGGCTGAAGGCGTCCAAGTCGGTGCCCACGTAGCTCAAAAAGATCTGGTCCGCATCCGGCACCAGGGCCGCGATCCTGTTCTCCAGGAACTCCAGGTGGCCCAGCGGGTCGGCATCAAAGCCCTGCCAGAAGGCATCCGAGTTGGCCCGCTCCAGGTTCTTCAGGTCCGCCGGGTCCACGGCGCCCTTGGCTGCCACCGCGCTCAGCTTGGCCATGTCGCCGGCGATGACCCGCACGATCTGGCGCACGTGCTGCTTGAGGCTCTCCACCTGCTCTTTGCTGGCGCGCAGGCCATGGCGGTGGCTGACCGCGTCGCGCAGCTTCTCCAGGGCCTGATCCACGGTGTTGCCGTAGGCGACCATGGCCGTGCTCACGCCCATGGGCACCACGGCCTTGACGTTGGGCAGCGCCCTCAGCGGGCCAGCCACCTTGGCAAAGTCGGGGATGGCCTCCAGCTCGGGCGGGCTCCAGCCGTTGAAGAGCGCCGGGCTGTCCTTGCTGTCCGCGGCATACACCTGGGCATGGCCAGCCACGCTGCCGATGATGCTCTGGCTCATGGACTTGTCCACGCTGGCCACCAGCGAGCCGCCCACCACGAAGAAGAGCGTGCCTGCCAGCACGATGAGGCCGATGACCACGTTCAAGAAGCTGGAGAAGAGGTTGCGCAGCGCGATGCGCAGCAGCAGCAGGGCGCCCTGCATCAGCGGGCCTGGGCGGGCTCGGGGGAGCCGGATTGGATGAGGCCGTCGGCCAGGCGCACCACGCGGTCGGCGTGCGCCATCACCTTGGCGTCATGGGTGGAGAAGATGAAGGTGGTCTTCTCGCTCAAGTTCATCTCCTTCATCAGGTCGATGATGGCATCGCCGGTCTTGCTGTCCAGGTTGGCGGTGGGCTCATCAGCCAGCACGATCTTGGGCCGGGTCACCAAAGCCCGCGCGATGGCCACCCGCTGGCGCTGGCCGCCGGAGAGCTCGCTAGGCCGGTGCAGGCTGTGCTTGTCCAGGCCCACCTTCTCGAGCAATGCGTCCACCCGGGCCTTGCGCTCCTTGGATCCCAGCTGGCGCTGCAAGAGCAGGGGGAACTCCACGTTCTGGAAGACGGAGAGCACCGGCACCAGGTTGAAGCTCTGGAAGATGAAGCCCAGGGTGTGCAGGCGCAGGGTGGTGAGCTGGCGGTCGCTCAGATGGGCGGTGTCATGGCCGTTGATGCGCACCGTGCCCGCGCTGGCCACATCCACGCAGCCGATGAGGTTGAGCAGGGTGGTCTTGCCGCTGCCCGAGGGCCCGGCGATGGAGATGAAGTCGCCCTCGGCCACGCTCAGGCTAACGCCCCGCAGGGCAGGCACCACCACCTTGTCCAGGTGGTAGTTCTTGACGACATCCACGATGGAGACGATCTCGGCCATGCGGTCCTCGGACAAAGGGGTGCTGAAGGGGCTCTTGAGCTTGATCCTGAAAGGGCCATCCTTAGTCTACGCAGGGAGGGCAAAGCCAGCCGGAAGGCTTTTCGGCAGGGTGATTATACGCTATGCCTATTTCAAAGCAAAGGCCCCAGCCTTTCGGCCAGGGCCTTGAGATGGCGGAAGGGGTGAGATTCGAACTCACGGTGCCCTTTCGGGCACGGCGGTTTTCAAGACCGCTGCCTTAAACCACTCGGCCACCCTTCCGTGCGAGCCGGCCTCTGGCCGGCCGCACGGCCCCGTAGGCCGTCGGGCCTCTGGACCGACATGCCGGAGGGGCCATGCATGCAAACGAAAAACTATCCAAATCCCGGCGATGCATCCTTGCCGGGGTGTGGTCTTTGCGCTAGGGACGGCCATCGGGCCGGACCGTCAGCGCAAAGGCCGGACCCGGTGCATGGCCGGCCGCACGGCCCCGTAGGCCGTCGGGCCTCTGGACCGACATGCCGGATGGGCAGTTCGTGTAGACGTAGAGTATCTAAATCCCGCCTTCTCAACAACAAAGAAAAGCCCCGAGCCAGGCCCGGGGCTTGCTTTAAATCGCATTCTTTGGGAGCAATGCTGGGATGGCAAATACCTACTCTTCCGCCCCTTCTGCCTGCGGCAGCTCTGATGCGGGCGCAGCCAATGCCGCAAAGGCTGGCAGCTTGAGGCGATATCTGCCTGGGCCTGTGATGAGCAAAGAGAGGAAGACAATGCAGGGCTCAATGGCGCGGGCCGCGCCCGCCAGGCCAGCCCCCTTCTCAAAATGCCAGTGGGCGGCCATCAGCATGGTGAAGGCCATCAGCGCGCTGGCCGGGCGCAGGCCCAGGCCCAAGAGGAGGCACAGCGCGCCAACCGTTTCGCTGAAGCCCGACATGAAGCCCCAGAACGCGGGCGCGGCCGTGAGCCCCAGCCAGGCCATGGCGCCGCCCAGCTGGGCCCACTTATCCGGCCCGCCCAAGAGCTGGGGAAGGCCGTGATAGAGGAACATGGCCCCAAAGCCCAAGCGCAGGAACAACAGGCCAGCATCCAGGGGATTCTCCGAAAGGCTCTCAGCGATCTTCTGGTAGGGGCTCATGGCTCTCAGTTGAGCTGGAATTTGATGGGGATCCTGGCGCGGCAGGGCACCACGTGGCCGCTGCGGTCGCGGGCTGGGCTGAAGCTGGATTGGGCCAGGCGCTGCACCACAAGGTTGTTGAAGTCCGGCTCGCTGCCTTTGACAAGGCTGGTGCCCCGCACCTGGCCCTTGGCATCGATGAGGACATCAACCACCACCAAGCCTTCCTTGTGGCCCCGCCGCATCTCTGCGGGATAGTCCTCTTCGCTGATCTGGCCCTCAGTCCAAGCCGGCTGGCGGCCCAGATTGGCGGCCGGCACCCAGTCGCCGGCATTGTCCGGGCAGGGCGGCGGGCAGGGCGG
>CAYXCT010000182.1:0-4588 GCA_964463435.1 uncultured bacterium
TCGATCTCCATGGCCCAGCGCTTGAGCGCCTCGGGCTTCACCCACAGGTGCTCCACCACCAGCTCGAACTTCTCAAAGTTGAGCTCCTGGTAGCGGAAGGGCTGCATGTCCACCTCCACCTTGCGGAAGCGGCCGTCGCGCGCGATCTGGGTGGAGAGCCCGGTGATGGTGGGCTTGCCCTTGGCCGCGATGCCCAGGGCTTCCTGCACCTGCAGGATGATGTAGCGGTGCAGGTCCGAGAGCCGGCTGGGCGGGTTGCGCGGCGCATCGCCGGCCTTGAGGCTTGCGAGGGCCAGGCCCAGGCTCAAGCCCAGGGCCAGGGTCAGCGCCATCTTGAGATGCTTCTTCATCATTCCCGACCTGAAAAAGGGGTTGTCATCAGCCATACAGCACTTCGCGCACCGTGCCCTGGCGGCGCTGCTCCTCGAACCAGGCGATGCTGCGCTGGAGGCCCTCCTCAAAGCCCACCTGGGCCTTGAATCCTATCATCGCCTCGGCCCGGCGGGTGTCCAGGCAGCGCCGGGGCTGGCCGTCCGGCTTGCTGGGGTCATAGGCCAGGCGGCCGCGATAGCCGCAGAGCCGGGCGATGAGGGCTGCCAGGCCGGCGATGCTGATCTCAGCGCCGGTGCCCAGGTTGACGGGCTCCCCGCCCTCCAGGCGCTCGGCGGCCAGGCACAGGCCCTCGGCGCAGTCGTCAACGTAGAGGAACTCGCGGCTGGCCTTGCCCGTGCCCCAGATGGCGACCTCAGGCGCGCCGGCCTCCCGCGCCTCCACCATCTTGCGGATGAGCGCTGGGATGACGTGGCTGCTCTGCGGGTGGAAGTTGTCGCCCGGGCCGTAGAGGTTGACCGGCAGCACGTAGGCGCCGTTGAAGCCGTACTCGGCGCGGTAGGCCTGCAGCATCACCAGCAGGGCCTTCTTGGCGATGCCATAGGGCGCGTTGGTCTCCTCCGGGTAGCCGTTCCACAGCTCGGCCTCGTTGAAGGGCACGGGCGTGTGCTTGGGGTAGGCGCAGATGGTGCCCACCTGCAAGAAGCGGCCGAGGCCCCGCTTGCGGCCCTCCTCAATGAGGTGCAGGCCCATGGCCATGTTGGCGAAGAAGAAGCGGCCGGGATGCCGCTGGTTGGCGCCGATGCCGCCCACCTCGGCGGCCAGATGGATGACGCAGTCGGGCTTGAGGTCCGCATAGCAGCGCGCCACTGCCGCGGCCTCGGTCAGGTCGTATTGCGCGCTGCGCGGCACCAGCACCTCTTGGGCCCCCCGCGCCTTGAGCTTGGCGCACAGCACCTTGCCCACAAAGCCCGCCCCGCCGGTCACCATGATGCGCTTGCCCTTGAGCTCGTACATGCCTACCTCCCCTGCTCCTGCTCCGGCCGCCGGCTCTCATGCCCGGCGTCCTTGAGGATCCTCTCCTGCTGGGCCAGCTCCAGGTCGGCGTCCACCATCATCTTGACCAGCTGCTTGAAGCCCACCTTGGGCTGCCAATGGAGCTGCTTGCGGGCCTTGCTGGCGTCGCCCAGCAGCAGGTCCACCTCAGCCGGGCGGAAGTAGCGCTGGTCCTGCTCCACGTGGGCCTTCCAATCCAGGCCCAGCTCGCTGAAGCAGGCTTCCAGGAACTGCTTGACGCTCCAGGTCTCGCCGGTGGCGATCACATAGTCCTCAGGCTTGTCCTGCTGCAGCATCAGCCACATGGCCTCCACATAATCGCCGGCAAAGCCCCAGTCGCGCTTGCTGTCCAGGTTGCCCAAGAAGAGCTTGTCCTGCAGGCCCAGCTTGATGCGGGTGGCGGCGCGGGTGATCTTGCGGGTGACAAAGGTCTCGCCGCGGCGCGGGCTCTCGTGGTTGAAGAGGATGCCGTTGCAGGCGTACATGCCATAGCCCTCGCGGTAGTTGACCGTCTGCCAGAAGCTGTAGACCTTGGCGCAGGCATAGGGGCTGCGCGGATGGAAGGGCGTGGTCTCCTTCTGGGGGGTCTCGGCCACCAGGCCGAACATCTCCGAAGAGCTGGCCTGGTAGAAGCGCGGGGCCGCGCCGCCCTTGGCGCCCAGCTCGCGGATGGCCTCCAGCAGGCGCAGGGTGCCCAGGGCCACCACGTCCGCGGTGTAGACCGGGATGTCATAGCTCACCCGCACATGCGACTGCGCGCCCAGGTTGTAGACCTCGTCCGGCCGGGCCTTCTCCAGCACGGTGCGCAGGTTGTTGCCGTCCGTGAGGTCGCCATAGTGCAGGAAGAGCCGGGCCCCCTTCAGGTGCGGGTCGGCGTAGATGTGGTCGATGCGCTCAGTGGGCAGGGTGGAGCTGCGGCGGATGAGGCCGTGCACCTCGTAGCCCTTGCCCAGCAGCAGCTCGGCCAGGTAGCTGCCATCCTGGCCGGTGATGCCGGTGATCAAAGCTCGCTTTGCCATGCTTCCCTCAATGCGTGGGTGCTTTGGATGTGGATGCTATCTTCATATGCGCCAGGGGCTTGGGCAAGCCCAAAGCCCGGCTCAGGCCCGAGCCCGTTCCCGGTCGAGATCGGCTTAGGCCCGAGCCCTGTCGAGGGCGGATCTCAGCTCCTCCACCGGCGCCAAGCCCAGGGCCCACAGGCAGGCCAGGGTGCCTAGCGGCGCGGCAAGCAGGCCCAGCCAGCGGTGGCCGGCGCAGAGGCCGGCCAGGCCCACGCCCGCGGCCAGGGCCAGCAGGGCCCGGCCATAGCGCGGCAGCCAGGTGCCGACCGGGAAGGCCTTGAGCATGGGGATGACGGCTGCCAGGGCCATGCCCAGCTCCGTGGCCAAGGTGGCCCAGGCCGCGCCCACCGCGCCCAGGCGCGAGATGAGCAGCAGGTTGGCCGCCACATTCACGGCCGTGGCCACCAGGGCCGCCACCAGCACCAGGCTCTGCCGGCTCTCGACAAGGAGCAGGCCGCGCCACAGCTCAGAGGTGAAGCCGAAGAGGGGCACCAGGGCCAGCACCGCCAGCACCGGCACGCTGGGCCCGTAGGCCGGCCCCACGATGAAGGTGAGGCAGGGGGCCAGGCCGGCGAAGCCGGCGCCAAAGAGCGCGCCCGCGGCGAGCAAAAGGTCCAGCGAGCGCCGGGCGTTGGCCAGCCCGCGCGGGCTGCCGAAATCGCGCACCAGCTTGGGCAGGGCCGCGGCCATGAAGGCGGCTGAGAAGAAGAGCAGGGCCTCATACCACTTGCTGGCGGCCTGGTAGTAGCCCACCGCCGCGTCGCCCTGCTTGGCCTGCAGCAGCAGGGTGCCGAAGCGGGCGGTGAAGAGGGCCAGCACCGGGGTCAGGCCGTAGGGCCACAGCTGCCGCAGAAGGCTGGCGGCGCGGCGCCAGGCCAGGCCCCAGCCGAGCGGGCCTGGGTCCTGGCTCACCAGGCCCCACACCCGCCCACAGCCCCAAGCCCAAGCCACCAGGGCGGCAGCCAGCCACACCAGTACCACTGCCACCAGCGGGGCGCCCAGGTACAGGGCGATGCCCGAGGCCAGCACCTGGGCGGCCTTGCCGCTGGTGACCACCACAAAGTCACGGTCCAAGCGCTCCAGGCCCGAGAAGAGCGCGGTGTTGAAGTCCACCATGGAGAGCGCCGCCACCAGCCCCAAGGTGGCCAGCAGCAGGGGCGAGCAGGCCGGCGCCCCGGGCGCCAAGAGCCCCAGCGCGGCCAAGAGCAGGGTGCCCAGCCACAGGGCCAGCTTGGCCAGGTAGGCGCCCAGCACCCAGCCCGCGCGCTCGCCCGGCTTGGCGCGCGCCAGCTCGCGGGTGGCCACGTTGCCCAGGTTGGCCAGGGTGATGGCTGTCACCAGCCCGCCCCAGGACCAGGCCGTCTGCAGGGCGCCCCAGCCCTCGGGCGCCAGCACCCGCACCAGCACCAGGAAGAAGCCCAGGGTGAGCACCTTGATGGTGATCTCGGCGAAGAGGCGGAAGGCGAAGTTCCTGCGGACGCTCATCCCTTGAAGCCCCGGCCCAGCCAGATCTCCTGATGCCGCACCAGGTTGCCATGGCGGCGCAGGTCATAATCCTC
The DNA here is from genome assembly GCA_964463435.1 of uncultured bacterium. Taxonomy (GTDB): domain Bacteria; phylum Oederibacteriota; class JAJYGY01; order JAJYGY01; family JAJYGY01; genus CAYXCT01. Next base: position 4,007 of record CAYXCT010000182.1, read on the forward strand.
CAGCCGGGTGAAGCTTCGGAAGAGCGGGGCGATGCGCCCGGCCTCGACGGAATTCTCCACCACCACGATGGCGCTGTGGCCCTTCAGCTCGCGCGCGCGGTCCCAGAAGCGGTACTGGCTGTTGATGACCGGCTCGCCCAGCACCTGGGCCAGGGGATGGCCATCCAGCACGAAGCTCAGCTCAGCCGCGTTCTGATAGGTGGCCGCCCCCACAAAGGCGCCCGGCAGCCCGCCCAGGCGGGCCTGCACGCGGCGGCCCAGCTCATCCCAGCCCGCCACCCGCGCGGCCGAGTCCATCTTGGCGCGCGCCGGCGGGATGGGCAGCCAGGGGCGCAGAGCCTGGGCATACACCAGCAGGGTCAGCAGCAGGGCCAGGCCCAGGCCCAGGCGGCTCAGCCAGCCCCAGAGCTTGCCGCGCTTCAAGAGCCACAGCCCGGCCAGCAGCACGCCGCCCCACCAGGCCGGGGCCGGCCAATTGGCCTCCACCCGCGAGCGCAGCGAGAGCAGCAAAAAGAAGAGGAAGAGCGGCGCGCTCAGGCACCACAGCATCCATTCCAGCGGCGTGTCATGGCCCTTGATGCG
>CAYXCT010000183.1:0-4587 GCA_964463435.1 uncultured bacterium
CCTGGGGCCAGGCGGGCGCCTAGCCTGCACGGGCCACACCGTGCAGCTGCTCTTGGACATGGACCGCCGGTTGCTGCTGGCCTTCCCTGAGCATCTGGAAGCCTTCCGCCAGCGCTGGCGCAGGGGCGAGCTCAAATGAGCGCGGTCTACATCACCCAGGCGCGGGTGCTGACCCCGCTGGGCGGCCTGGAGGAGACTTGGGACGGACTGCTGGCGGGCAAGAGCGCGGCAGGGCCCATCGCGCGCTTCGATGCCTCGCGCCTGGCCTGCCCGGTGGCCGCCACCTTGCCCTGGCTCGACCGCCTGGAGGGCCGCAACGCCATCCAGTCCCTGCTGGAGCCGCTGCTGGAGGGCTTTGAGAGCCTGCCCGCGGACAGCCTGCTGGTCTGGACCGGCATCAAGGGCGGCGTGCAGGATGTGGAGGAGCGCGCTGCCGGCGGCGCGGGCCAGGCCCTGAGCTTGGCCCGGCATTACCGGCTCTGGATCCAGTCGCGCCTGCGGCTGAAGGGCGAGGGCCAGGAGCTGAACGCCGCCTGCGTCAGCAGCACCGCGGGGATGGCCCTGGCCGCGGCGCGCATCGCCGCGGGCGAGGCGGGCAGCGCCCTGGTGGTGGGCGCGGATGTGGTCAGCCGCTTCACCTTCACCGGCTTCGCCAGCTTGCGGGCCCTCACCAGCACCCGCTGCCGGCCCTTTGACGCGGGGCGCGATGGCCTGATGCTGGGCGACGCGGCCTGCGCCCTGCAGCTCTGCGATGGCCCCACAGCCGACCGCCTGGGCCTGCCCCGGCTGGCCCGGCTCAGCGGCTGGGGCATCGCCAACGATGCCAACCACATCACCGGCCCGGCCCGCGACGGCCGCGGCCTGGTGCAGGCCCTGCGCCAGGCCATGGAGCAGGCAGGCGCGGCCCCGGGATCCATCGCCGGCTTCTGCGCCCATGGCACGGCCACGGCCTACAATGACGCCATGGAGCTGACCGCCCTGGACACCGTGTTCGGGCCGAGGCGCTTCCCCTGCTTTGGCAGCAAGGGGAGCCTGGGCCATTCGCTGGGCGCGGTGGGCGGGCTGGAGGCGGCCCTCTGCCTGAAGGCCCTGGCCGAGGGCGGCGTGCCGGGCACCTTTGGCTGCCAGCAGCCCGAGGAGCGGGCGCTGGGCCGCTTCAGCGCAGGCGCGCAGGCGCTGGGACCAGGCGGCCTGCTCACCAGCAATTCCGGCTTCGGCGGGCTCAACGCCGCCCTGCTCTTGGAGCGCGCATGAGAGCCTGCCATCTGACCGGCGCCTGCTGGATCAGCGGCGGCGCCTGGGGCAGCCTGCGGCATGGGGGCCCCCCGGGCTTTGTGCCCGGCAAGGCGCCCTTGCCGCCGCTGGAGGGGGTCTTCCCCAAGCCCATGGCCCGCTGGGGCCGCTTTGACGACTTCACCCGCCTGGGCTGCGCTGCGGCCGGGTGGGCCCTCAAGGACGCCGGCTTCAGCGCCCTGCAGGAGCCGGGCACGGGCATGGTGGTGGGCTCGCGCCATGAGACCCTGCGCACCGACCGCGTGTTCTACGCCAGCACCCTTGCCGAGGGCGGCCAGCTTGCCAGCCCCAACCTCTTCAGCTACACCCTGCCTGTGATCGTGCTGGGAGAGTGCGCCGCCGGGTTTAACCTCACGGGGCCCGCCTTCTGCGTGGGCGAGGAGGGGGGCCAGGGCCTGCAGGCCCTGCGCGCGGCGCTGCTGATGCTCGATTCAGGGAAGGCCCGCCGGATGCTCGCCGGGTGGATAGAGAGCCCGCCAGGCGACCAGGCCGCGGGCGCAGTCTGCGCCGTTCTGGAGCTGGAGCCGGCCGATCCCGCGCGCTCCGCGGGGCTGGTCACAGGCCCGGCCCCCCACTTCCGCCCCCAAGGCGGCGTCGAGCGCGCAGTGCGCTCGCTCAGCGACCTCTTCTGAAGGGGAACACCATGCGAATGCGTCTCATCTACCCCAAGTGGCGCAAGCTGGAGGGCCAGACGCCCTTCACGCTGCCCCCCCACGGGCCGGTGGTCTTCGCCGCCAGCCTGCCGCCGGATGTGGAGGTGGCCTTCACCGATGAGAATGTGGATGACATCGACTTCAGCGAGCGGCCAGACCTGGTGGGCGTCAGCATCATGCTGACCGCCCAGCTGGAGCGCGGCAAGGAGATCGTCCGCCAGTTCAAGGCCCGCGGCATCCCGGTGATCTGCGGCGGCATCTCCGCCACCTTGCACGCGGAAGAGCTCGCTGAGGTCGCGGACAGCGTGTTCGTGGGCGAGGCTGAGGGGCACATCGGCAAGGTGATCGATGACTTCAAGGCCGGCAGGCTAAAGAAGGTCTACAACCTGCTGGGGGTCTATCCCGACATAACCCAGGTGGGCACGGCGCGGCGCGAGATCCTCAACCGGCCCAAGTACGCCTACCGGGGCGTGCCCATGGTGGACCTGGTTCACGCCTCGCGCGGCTGCCGCTTCGACTGCTTCCCCTGCTGCGTGGGCTACTTGGGCGGCCGCAACTTCAGGCCGCGCCCCATCGCCAAGGTGGTGGAGGAGCTCGCGGCCATCCCCAACAACCGGCTCTTCGTGGTGGACAACAGCCTGGCCCAGAACACCCAGTGGGAGGAGGAGCTCTTCACGGCCATGATCCCGCTCAAGAAGAAGTGGGTCTGCCATCCCATCGAGGAGAACGACAAGCTGCTGGACCTGGCCTACAAGGCCGGGGCCTGGTACGTCTACCAGGCGGTCTTTGACACCAGCGAGAAGATCCGCCGCCGCATCCAGCGCTACAAGGACCACGGCATCGGCGTGGAGGGCACCATCATCCTGGGCACCGACGACCAGGACGCCGACTTCATCAAGCGCCTGGTGGACTTCCTGCTGGAGGTCGACATGGACCTGGCCGAGTTCACCATCATGACGCCCTTCCAGCACACCCCCATCCGGCGCAAGATGGCCAAGGAGGGCCGCCTGCTCGAGGGCAAGAGCTGGGCCGACTACACCTGCGACCGGGTGGTCTTCAAGCCCGCCAAGATGAGCCCGGACGAGCTGCAGAAGATGTTCTATTACGCCTGGGACACCTTCTACAAGCACAAGAGCCAGGAGGAGCGCATGGGCGACCTCTTCCGCCGCCTCATCCAGCGCGAGATGGCCGACGGCACCTACCGCCCCACCCTGCGGCCGGAGGGCCGCCGCCTGCGCCGCACCGGCCCGCTGGCGCCCAGCGCCCCGGCCAGCTGAGGCATGGCCCGCGCCCTGCTCATCAGCTGCAACGTGACGCGGGAGCCCTATCCCGTGTACCCCCTGGGCGTCTCCATGGTGGCTGATGCCGCGCGCCGCAAGGGCCACCAGGTGAGGGTGTGGGACCTGCGCCTGGGCGAGGAGGGCCAGCCTCCCCTGGAGGCGCTGATCCGCGAGTTCAAGCCCCAGGCCATAGGCTTGGGGATGCGCAACATCGACAACTTCAACTACGACAGCCAGGAGAGCTACACCGGCGCCTACCGCAACCTGGTGCAGGCCCTCAAGGGCATGAGCGACGCGCCCATCGTGGCCGGCGGCTCGGCCTACAGCCTCTTTGCCGAGCCCCTGCTCGAGGCCTGCGGCGCCGACTTTGGCGTGCAGGGCGAGGGCGAGGAGGCCTTTGCCGGCTTTTTGGCCGGGCTGGACCGCGGCCAGCTGCCCGCCGCGCGCATCCTGCGCCCCGCAGAGCCCCAGAGCGGCGCGGGCATCCTGGCGGCGGAGCGCGAGCCCTTGCTGGCGGAGTGGTACCTCAAGCACGGCGGCATGCTCAATGTGCAGGCCAAGCGCGGCTGCCCCTTGGCCTGCGCCTACTGCAGCTACCCCTCGCTGGAGGGCGACTCCTACCGCTTCCGCGAGCCGGCCGCCCTGGCCGATGAGATGCTGATGCTGCAAGAGCGCCACGGCGCCGATTACATCGCCCTGGTGGACTCGGTGTTCAACGACACCCAGCGGCGCTGGGTGCAGGCCTGCGAAGAGCTCATCCGGCGCGGATCCAAAGTGCCCTGGATGGCCTTCTTCCGGCCCATGCGCTTCAAGCCCGAGGACCTGGCCCTGCTCAAGCGGGCGGGCTGCGCCTCGGTGGAGTTCGGCACCGACTGCTCCACCGACGCAACCCTCGCGGGCATGCGCAAGAGCTTTGGCTGGGCCGAGGTGGAGGAGAGCAGCCGGCTCTTCAGCCAGGCCGGCATCTCCACCAGCCATTTCATCATCTTCGGCGGCCCGGGCGAGACCGAGGCCACGGTGCGGCAGGGGCTGGCCAACATCAGCCGGCTGGAAGGCACGGTGGTCTTCGCCTGTGCCGGGGTGCGCGTGATGCCCGGCACCGAGGTGCACCGGCTGGCCCTGCGGCAGGGGAGGCTCGCGGCGAGCGACAGCCTGCTCGAGCCGCGCTACTACTTCGACCAGGTGGAGCCGGCCTGGCTGCATCAGGCCATCGTTGAGGGCTTTGGCGGCCGGCGCGACCGCGTCTACCCGCCCACCCCGGACCTGGACAAGGTCTCGGCCTTCCACACCCTGGGCTACCGCGGCCCGGTCTGGGACATGCTGCTGGGGCGCAAGCGCACCCGCCGGGGGGATGCCTGATG
>CAYXCT010000184.1:0-4571 GCA_964463435.1 uncultured bacterium
GACGGGGCCAACAAGCACCTGGCCGTGGCCCTGGGCACCCCCAGCCTCACGCTCTTCGGCCCCACCAGCTGGGTAGCCTGGCATCCCCCGCAAGACCCCCGCCACCAGGCCCTGCACCTTGGCCTGGATTGCATGCCCTGCGAGGCCCTGCAGTGCCGGCTGCCACGCCGGGCCTGCCTGGATGACCTGGAACCCGCGGCCGTGGCTGAGGCCGCCCGCGGCCTGCTCGCAACCTTGGAGGATTGATGAGAGTATCCGGATTCACCATCGCCCGCGGGGCGGTCCACTTCGGCTACCAGCTGGAGGAGTCCATCCGCTCGCTGCTGCCCATCGTGGATGAGTACATCGTGGGCGTGGGCGACATGGATGACGGCACGCTGGAGCTGGTGGAGGGCATCAAGGACCCCAAGCTCAAGATCTTCCACAGCACCTGGGACATGAGCCAGCGCGAGGACGGCCTGGTGCTGTCGGTGGAGACCAACAAGGCCCTGGACCGCTGCACGGGCGACTGGGCGGTCTACCTGCAGGCCGATGAGGTGCTGCACGAGGACGACCTGCCCAAGCTGCGCGCCGCCATGGAAGAGCACTTGCATGACTCCTCCGAGGCCCTGGAGTTCAATTACCTGCACTTCTACGGCAGCTTCCACACCGTGCAGGACCACCGCCGCAAGTGGTACCGCCACGCCGAGCGGGCGGTGAAGACCGGCATCGGCATCCGCTCGCAGGGCGATGCCTTCGGCTTTAGGCGAGTCGTGGACGGCAAGGAGCGCAGCTGCAAGCGCGCCAACTGCGGGGTGCGCGTGTTCCACTACGGCTGGTCGCGCCCGCCGGAGGTGATGATGGAGAAGCAGATGAACCTGGACCGCATGTACCATGACGAGGCCTGGATCGCGGAGACCTATGCCAAGGAGAACGCCAAGGTGCGCGAGTTCTACCGCGACCGCGGCCACTTGAAGCTCTTCACCGGCAGCCACCCCGCCACCATGCAGGCCCGCGTGGCGGCCCAGGACTGGACCTTTGACCATGGCATCGAGCGCCAGGCGCCGGACTGGCTGAGGCACCTGTATGTGGCGCTCTTCTACTCGCTGGAAAAGCGCTGGCGCCGCTGGTTCCCCCGGCGCTAGCCCGGGGCGCGGCTATGGACAGGCCGCGGATGGCCTGATACACTTCGCCCTCGCTGGGGCTGGGCAGGAGGCCCATGGACAAGGCGCTCAACCTCATCATCGACCTGGCGGTGCTGCTCTTCTCCGTGGCCTGGCACGAATCGGCCCACGGCCTGGTGGCCTCATGGCTGGGCGACCCCACGGCCCGCGAGCAGGGCCGCATCAGCCTGAGCCCCTTCAGGCACATCGACCTGTGGAGCACGCTGGTGGCCCCGGTGGTGCTGTGGATGGCCGGCATGCCCGTGCTGGCCGCGGCCAAGCCCACCCCGGTGGATGTGGACCGCCTGCAGCAGCCCAAGGCCGGCTTCAGCACCGTGGCCCTGGCCGGCCCGCTCTCGAACCTGGCCCTGGCCCTGCTCTTCACCTTGGCCGGCCTGCTCTTGGGCGCGGTGCTGGGCCTGCGCGGGGTGGGCATCTTGGCCAGCCATGGCATCAAGATCAACCTGCTGCTGGCCTGCTTCAACCTGCTGCCCTTGCCCACCTTGGACGGGCTCAAGGCGCTCTACGTGCTGATGCCGGACCGGCTCTGCTGGTGGCTCAACCGCTTTGAGCCCTTTGGCTTCGTCATCCTCTACCTGGCCCTGGTGGGGCTCTATTCGCAGCCCTTCTTGAGCGGGATCTTCTGGGGGGGCCAGGAGCGGGCTTACCAAGCCCTGATGGCCCTGGCCCATCTCTCTTTGCCGGTGAACTGACATGGCGGACAAGCCGCGCATCCTCTCTGGCATGCGGCCCACGGGGCCCCTGCACGTGGGCCACCTGGAAGGGGCCCTGGAGAACTACCTGCGCCTGCAGGATGAGTGTGACTGCTTCTTCATGGTGGCCGACTGGCACGCCCTGACCACCGGCTGGGTGGATGTGTCGGGCATGCGCCAGAACGTGCTGGGCATGGTGGCCGACTGGCTGGCCGTGGGCCTGGACCCGGCCAAGGCCGTGATCTTCCGCCAGAGCAAGGTGCTGCAGCATGCCGAGCTCTCCACCCTGCTCGGCATGCTGACCCCGGTGCCCTGGCTGGAGCGCTGCCCAACCTACAAGGAGCAGCAGCAGGAGATGCCCGACAAGGACTTGAGCGGCCTGGGCTTCCTGGCCTATCCGGTGCTGATGGCGGCTGACATCCTTCTCTACCGGGCCCAGGTGGTGCCGGTGGGCCAGGACCAGCTGCCGCACATAGAGCTGGCGCGCGAGATGCTGCGGCGCTTCAACTTCCAGTACTGCTCGCGGGAAGAGGGGGACGGCCGGCCGGCCCCGGTGTTCCCCGAGCCCCAGGCCAGGCTGACCCGCTTCCCCAAGATCCCTGGCACCGACGGCCGCAAGATGAGCAAGAGCTACGGCAACTCCATCGAGCTCACCTGCCAGGGCAAGGAGCTGGAGGAGAAGGTGCGGGCCATGTTCACCGACCCGGCCAAGGCGCGCAAGAACGACCCCGGGCATCCCGAGGGCTGCGTGGTCTTCGCCTTTCACGGCGTCTACAGCCAGGCTGAGCTGCCCGAGCTGGAGGCCGACTGCCGGGCCGGCCGGCTGGGCTGCGTGGACTGCAAGCGCCGGCTCAAGGAGCGGCTGGCCGCCCGGCTGGCGCCCATCCAGGAGCGGCGCGCCAAGGTCAGCGAGGCGCAATGCCAGGATGTGCTGAAGGAGGGGAGCCGCAAGGCCGCGCTGGCGGCCGAGGCCACCATGACGGATGTGCGCCAAGCCATGAACCTGAGCTGAGGCCCTATGTACCGCGTCAACCTGGACATCTTTGAGGGGCCCTTCGACCTGCTGCTCTACCTCATCCGCAAGAATGAGGTGGACATCAACGACATCCCCATCGCCACCATCACCAACGAGTACGTGGCCATGCTGGACGCGATGCGCGAGGTGGACATCAGCGTGGCTGGCGAGTTCCTGGTGATGGCGGCCCAGCTGCTGCTCATCAAGAGCCGCATGCTGCTGCCCCCTGACCCCGCCGCCCCGGGCGAGGCGCCCGAGGAGGACCCGCGGGCCGAGCTGGTGCGCCAGCTGCTGGAATACCAGCGCTTCAAGCAGGCCGCCTATGAGCTGCAGCGCCGCGAGTTCGAGCAGCGCGATGTCTTCAGCCGCTACGAGGCCTCCGAGGCCGGCTGGGACGGCGACAACCCCACCGACCTGGCCGAGGCCCCGCTGGAGGTGAACCTCTTCGACCTGCTCAAGGCCTTTGAGAAGGTGCTGGCATCCCTGCCCAAGGAGGTGGTGGCCACCTTGGAGCGCGAGGAGGTCCCCACCGTCCAGAAGATGAACGAGATCTTGGACCTGCTGGAGAGCCAGGAGAGCCTCAGCTTCTTCGAGCTGTTCGCCGGCGCCAGCACGCGGGTGGTGGCGGTCTCCATCTTCCTGGCCATGCTCGAGCTGACCCGCCTCAAGTCCATCCGCCTCATCCAGATGCAGGGCTTCGGCGAGATCCGCATCACCAAGCGGCGCGATGAGGCCCCGGCTGCCCCCTCGCAGGATGGCGGCGCCGCCTCGCAGACTGAACCCGACCCCTCTGAGGTGCCTGTTGGAGATCGCTGACATCAAGCCGGTTTTGGAAGCCCTGCTGCTGGCCTCGGACAAGCCCGTGCCCCTGGCCCAGCTGGCCAAGGCCATGGACGGCGTGGAGCGCAAGGCGGTCAGCCAGACCCTGGAGGAGCTGGCCGCGGAGTACGACAGCCAGGCCCGCGGTTTCCGCCTGGTGGAGATCGCCGAGGGCTGGCAGCTCGTCACCCGGCCCCAGTTCGCTGGCGCCATCCGCAAGATGAACCGCACCAAGGCCGCCAACCGCCTCACCCGGCCCTCCCTGGAGAGCCTGGCCATCGTGGCCTACAAGCAGCCCATCACCAAGGCCGAGGTGGAGTCCGTGCGCGGCGTCAACAGCGAGGGGGTCATCAACTCGCTCTTGGAGCGCCGCCTGGTGCGCACGGTGGGCCGCAAGGACGTGGTGGGCCGGCCCCTGCTCTACGGCACCACCCGCGAGTTCCTGCAGGCCTTCGGCCTGAAGGACTTGGGCGAGCTGCCCCAGCTGGCGGATTTGAAGGACCTGCTCAAGAACGACGAGGCCGGCGAGCTCTGGGAGATGGACGAGAACGGCGACCTGGTGGAGAAGCGGCCAGAGGATCTTTTGAAGAGCGCGGAGCCTGCGGCTCCTGCGGAAGACGCCCCGGGGGAAGAACCGGCTGACGAGGAGGGGCCCGCCTCTTGACGGGGCGCCCCTGAGCTTATGGAGATGAGGCTTCAGAAATTCCTGGCCCAGGCCGGGGTGGCATCCCGGCGCCATGCCGAGGAGATGATGGCGCAAGGGCTGATCCGCGTGAACGGCCAGCCGGCCACCCAGATGGGCCAGCGCATCGACACCGAGCGCGACTTCGTCAAGGTGGCCGGCAAGACCGTGCGCGCCGAGAAGCCGGTGGCGGTGCTGCT
>CAYXCT010000185.1:0-4566 GCA_964463435.1 uncultured bacterium
GGAGATCCCGGTGTGGGACGCCGACATCTGCATCCAGTGCGGCAAATGCGCCATGGTCTGCCCGCACGCCGTCATCCGCATCAAGGCTTATGAGCCTGCCGCGGCCGCCGGCGCGCCGGCCTCGTCCAAGCTGGTGGACTTCAAGGATGCCGAGCTCAAGGGGCTCAAGTACAGCATCCAGGTCTCGCCCGACGATTGCACCGGCTGCGGCCTGTGCGCGGACGTGTGCCCGGCCAAGAGCAAGACCGACACCAAGCACAAGGCCCTCGACATGATGGACATCGAGCCCCTGCGCGCCCAGGAGGGCGCCAACTGGGACTTCTTCCTCAAGATCAAGGAGCTGGACCGCCGCAAGCTGAAGGTGAATCAGGTGCGCCACCAGCAGATGCAGCAGCCGCTCTTCGAGTTCAGCGGCGCCTGCGCGGGCTGCGGCGAGACGCCCTACGTCAAGCTGCTCACCCAGCTCTACGGCGACCGCCTGCTGATCGCCAACGCCACCGGCTGCTCGTCCATCTACGGCGGCAACCTGCCCACCACGCCCTATGCCAAGAACAAGGAGGGGCGCGGCCCGGCCTGGGCCAACAGCCTGTTCGAGGACAACGCCGAGTTCGGCATGGGCATGCGGGTGGCCGTGGACAAGCAGGCTGAGATGGCCCGCGAGCTGCTGGCCCTGCTGGCCGCCGAGGCGGGCGAGGGCCTGGCCAAGGGCATCTTGGAGAACCCCCAGAAGGATGAGGTGGCGATCCAGCTGCAGCGCGAGCAGGTGGCCGACCTCAAGAAGAAGCTCTCTGCCATCAACAAGCCCGAGGCCAAGCGCCTGCTGGGGCTGGCCGACTACCTGGTGCGCAAGAGCGTGTGGATCTTGGGCGGCGATGGCTGGGCCTACGACATCGGCTACGGCGGCTTGGACCACGTGATGGCCAGCGGCCGCAACGTGAAGATCCTGGTGCTGGACACTGAGGTCTATTCCAACACCGGCGGCCAGGCCAGCAAGTCCACGCCCCGCGGCGCGGTGGCCAAGTTCGCGGCCGGCGGCAAGGCCCTGGGCAAGAAGGACCTGGGCCTGATCGCCATGAGCTACGGCAACGTGTATGTGGCCCGCGTGGTGCTGGGCAGCAATGACGCGCTCACCCTCAAGGCCTTCTTGGAAGCCGAGGCCTACGACGGCCCGGCCCTGATCATCGCCTACAGCCACTGCATCGCCCACGGCATCAACATGAGCCATGGCCTGCAGGAGCAGAAGATGATCGTGGAGAGCGGCCAGTGGGCCAACTACCGCTTCAACCCCACCTTGGCGGCCGAGGGCAAGAACCCCTTCATGCTGGACAGCAAGGCGGCCAAGCGGCCGGTCTCTGACTTCATGTATGGGGAGAACCGCTTCAAGATGCTGACCAAGAGCAAGCCGGAGGTCGCCGCCGAGCTGCTGAAGCTGGCCCAGGCGGATGCGGACGCCAAGTTCAAGTACTATGAGTACTTGGCCAACCGCCCTTACCCTGCCACCAGCGTCACCGGCCCCGGCCCCATCGCCTGAGGCTGGCCCGAACCTTTCGCATCGGAGGACAAGATGGACCTTTCCACGAGTTATCTGGGCCTCAAGCTGAAATCCCCGCTGGTGGTCTCGGCCTGCCCCCTGTCGGAGCACCTGGCCGACATCAAGCGCATGGAGGATTGCCAGGCCTCGGCCGTGGTGCTCTATTCGCTGTTCGAGGAGCAGATCCGCGGCGAGCAGAAGGAGCAGCATGCCCTGAGCACCCAGGGCAGCGACAGCTTCGCCGAGGCGCTCTCCTACTTCCCGGAGCCCTTCGAGTACCGCCTGGGCCCTGAGGAGTACCTGGAGCACATCCGCAAGGCCAAGGCCGCGGTGAAGATCCCCATCATCGCCAGCCTCAATGGCAGCACCCTGGGCGGCTGGACCGGCTTTGCCAAGCAGATCCAGCAGGCCGGGGCCGATGCCCTTGAGCTCAACATCTACAGCGTGCCCACCGATGGCAAGCTCCCGGGCGCCGCCATCGAGAAGAGCACCCTGGAGATCGTCAAGGCGGTGCGCGCGGCGGTCAGCATGCCCATCAGCGTCAAGCTCTCGCCCTTCTACAGCAACGTGGCCAACATGGCCGCCGAGCTGGATGCCCTGGGGGTCAACGGCCTGGCGCTCTTCAACCGCTTCTACCAGCCCGACATAGACCTGGACACCCTGGAGGTGCAGCCGCACATCCTGCTCTCCACCCCGCAAGACCTGCGCCTGCCCCTGCGCTGGGTGGCCATCTTGCATGGCAAGCTGAAGGCTGACCTGGCCGCCACCAGCGGCGTGCACCAGGCGCCCGATGTGATCAAGCTGCTGATGGCCGGCGCCAATGTCACCATGCTCTGCAGCGCCCTGCTCAAGCACGGCGTGGAGCACATCAAGACCGTGGAGCGGGAGCTGGCGGCCTGGATGGCCGAGAAGGAGTATGTCTCGGTCAAGCAGATGCAGGGCAGCATGAGCCAGAAGAAGGTGGAGAACCCCACCGCCTTTGAGCGCGCCCAGTACATGAAGGCCCTCATCGGCTACAAGATCTGAGCCGAGAGGCGAGCGACAGAGAGCCCCGGCCCGCGCCGGGGCTCTCGCTGTTTAAGGGGCCTTGGCCGCGCGTGCAGGGCCGGGCGCTGCCGCCAGCGCGAGCGGGCGCTGGCGGTGCAGGGGAGAAGTCATGAAGTACATGGACGAGTACCGGGATGAGGCGGGCGTGGCCAAGCTGGCGGCGGCCATCCGCCGCGCGGTGACCAAGCCCTGGGTCATCATGGAGGTCTGCGGCGGCCAGACCCACGCCATCGTCAAGTTCGGCCTGGATGAGCTGCTGCCCAAGCAGGTCACGCTGGTGCACGGCCCGGGCTGCCCGGTGTGCGTGACCCCGGTGGAGATGATCGACAAGGCGGTGGACATCGCCCGGCGGCCGGAGGTGGTGTTCTGCAGCTTCGGCGACATGCTGCGGGTGCCTGGCAGCCGGGGCGACCTGTTCGGGGCCAAGGCCGCGGGCGCCGACGTGCGGGTGGTGTATTCGCCGCTGGACTGCCTGAAGCTGGCGGCCGAGAATCCGGCCAAGCAGGTGGTCTTCTTCGGCGTTGGCTTTGAGACCACCGCCCCGGCCAATGCCATGACCGTGCACCTGGCGCGCGAGAAGGGCCTCAAGAACTTCAGCCTGCTGGTCTCGCACGTGCTGGTGCCGCCGGCCATTGACGCCATCTTGAGCAGCCCGCGCAACCGCGTGCAGGGCTTCTTGGCCGCCGGCCATGTCTGCGCCGTGATGGGCACCGAGGAGTACTTCCCCCTGGCCGCCAAGTGGAAGGTCCCCATCGTGGTCACCGGCTTCGAGCCCATGGACATCTTGGAGGGCGTGCTGATGACCGTGCGCCAGCTGGAGGAGGGCCGCGGCGAGTGCGAGAACCAGTATGCGCGCGCCGTGCGGCGGGGCGGCAACTTGGGCGCCCAGGAGCTGATGCGCAAGGTCTTCAAGGTGGTGGACCGCAAATGGCGCGGGGTGGGCGAGATCCCCATGAGCGGCTACGGGCTGGCCGATGAGTACGCGGCCCATGATGCCGACAAGATCTATGGCCTCACCGGCTACACCGCGGCCGAGGACGCTGAGTGCATCAGCGGGGATGTGATGCGCGGCAATGCCAAGCCCCTGGACTGCCCGGCCTTTGGCACCCGCTGCACCCCGGAGAAGCCCCTGGGCGCGCCCATGGTCTCCTCTGAGGGCGCCTGCGCCGCCTATTACCGCTACCGCCGGCAGGATGCCTAGCCCTCTTTGGTGAGAGACATGACTGACAAGAAGCCTGACATCTATGATGTGGCCTGCCCCCTGCCCATCACCGACTACCCGGTGGTGACCCTGGCCCACGGCGGCGGCGGCCGGCTGATGCACCAGCTCATTGAGACCCTCATCGGCCGCGCCTTCGCGGGCATGGCGCCGGGCGAGCAGCATGACAGCGCGGTGCTCGAGCCGCCGGCGGGCCAGCGCCTGGCCTTCACCAGCGACAGCTTTGTGGTGCGGCCGGCCTTCTTCCCGGGCGGCAGCATCGGCGCCCTGGCGGTCAACGGCACGGTCAACGACCTGGCCATGGCCGGCGCCGTGCCGCGCTGGCTCTCCTGCTCGCTCATCCTGGAGGAGGGCCTGGCCATGGCTGACCTGTGGCGGGTGCTGCAGGACATGCGCAGCGCGGCCGAGGCCGCCCAGGTGGCCATCGTCACCGGCGACACCAAGGTGGTGGACAAGGGCAAGGGCGACGGGCTCTACATCAACACCGCGGGCGTGGGCTTTGTGCCCGCCGGCCGGGTGGTGGCGCCCTCGCGGGTGGCCGCGGGCGATGCCATCCTGGTCAACGGCGACCTGGGCCGGCACGGCATGGCCATCATGGCGGTGCGCGAGGGCCTGGCCTTTGAGTCGGCCATCGCCACTGACTGCGCGCCGCTCACCGGGGCGGTGGAGGCGCTCTTCACCGCGGGCGTGGATGTGCATTGCCTGCGCGACCTGACGCGCGGCGGCCTTTCCAGCTGCCTCAATGAGATCGCCTGGGCCGGCAAGCTGG
>CAYXCT010000186.1:0-4556 GCA_964463435.1 uncultured bacterium
GAAGCGCGCCGGCCGCTACCGCCACCTGCTCTCGCTGGTGATGATCGACATCGACAACTTCAAGGCCTTCAACGACCGCTTCGGCCATCCGGCCGGCAATTTCGCTTTGGAGCACCTCTCGCGCCTGCTGGGCGCCGAGCTGCGCGACACCGACCTGGCCGGCCGCTATGGCGGCGAGGAGTTCGCCATCATCCTGCCCGAGACCAGCAAGCAGGAGGCCCTGCGCATGGCCGAGCGCCTGCGCGTGCGCATGGAATCGAGCCCGGTGCCCCTGAACGACGACGGCCCCCAGCGCCTGACCATCAGCCTGGGCGTGGCCACCTTCCCGCGCGACGCCCATGACCCCGAGAGCCTGCTGGCCGGCGCCGACGCCGCGCTCTACGCGGCCAAGAAATCGGGCCGCAACCGGGTGGAGGCCTTCATCCCCACCACCGGCGTGGACCTGGTCTTCACCCCCAGCAACCCGGGCAGCGTCCAGCAGGCGCATGTGGTGGGCGACTTCAACAATTGGACCCCCAGCGACGACCCCATGTGGCTGCAGGATGGCGGCTCCTGGCGCCTGCACCTGGCCCTGGCCCCGGGCCGCTATGAGTACAAGTACGTGCTGAACAGCGACTGGTACATGGCCGACCCCGCCTGCGCCGAGACCGTGCAGGACGGCTATGGCGGCCGCAACAGCGTGCTGCGCGTGGCCGGCTGATGCGGGGCATCCGCCTGCTGGCCACCGACCTGGACGGCACCGTGCTCTTTGAGCAGGAGGGCGCCGGCTCGCGCCTGACCCCGCGCACCACCGCCGCCCTGCAGGCCCTGCAGAAGAAGGGCACGGTGGTGGCCCTGGCCTCGGGCCGCATGCACGAGAGCATGGCCAAGATCGCCGGCCACCTGGGCCTCACCGGCCCCATCATCAGCTACAACGGCGCCATGCTGCGCATGCCCGATGGCCGGGGCGGCTGGGATCCCCCGGCCTTCCACCGGCCCCTGGAGGCCGGCGCGGCCGCCGAGGTGATCGATGTGTGCCAGGCGCGCGGGGTGGCCCTGCACTACTACCTGGGCGGCACCCTCTACGCGCGCAAGTTCTCCCCCTGGTGGGACATCTACGAGGGCCGCACCGCCTCGCCCATGCAGGCCATGGACAGCCTCTTGCCGCTCAAGGGCACCGAGCCCACCAAGATGCTCATCTTCGCCGCGCCAGCCACGGTGCTGGCCCTGCGCGACGAGCTGGCCCCGCGCCTGGCCGGCCGGGCCGAGCTGGTCATCACCCACGACGAGTACCTGGAGTTCATGCGGCCGGGGGTCAACAAGGGCGAGGCCCTGAAGGCCGTGGCCGGCCTGCTTGGCCTGCGGCGCGAGCAGGTGGCGGCCGCCGGCGACGGCAACAATGACGTGGAGATGCTGCAGGCCGCCGGGCTGGCCATCGGCATCCGCAACGGCCGCGCGGCCCTGGTCGCCTGCGCCACGGTGCTGGTGGACCCGCCCGAGCAGGACGGGCTGGCGCGCTACATCGAGGAGGAGCTGCTGTGAAGGCCACGCGCATCCTTTTCTGGTCTCTGGCCCTGGCCGGCTGGCTGGTGGCAGCCGCGCTCATCACTTTGCGCTGGCATCCCCAGGCCCCGGCTGCTGCCGAGGCGCCGCGCGTCCTCTGCCCGGTGTGCCATGCCGTGGTGGACCCCGCCACTGCCAGCCATGCCGCCTACCGGGGCGTCACCTATTACTTCTGCCAGGCCACGGAGGGCGGCCGCAGCCACAAAGAGCTCTTCCTGGCCTGGCCGGACCATTACCTGAGCGGCCAGCCCATGCTGCCCGTGGCCGACCGCGCGCCCTCGCCCGCCCCCGCGGCCCCTGCTCCCAGCGCCGCCCTGCTGCCGACGGCCACGCCCGCCGCGCTCGCGGCCCGCTTGGCTCCGCGCCCCGATCCGCCGGCCACCGCCCAGCCGCCCAGCCCCAGCCCCGTGGCGGCCCGCAGCCCGCAGCCCTTGGCCGGGGAGGGCCTGCCGCCCCAGTCCCTGCCCACCATGCCGCCCGCCCGGCAGAGCCTGGGCGAGCCGTGAGCGCTGAGGCCCTGGCCGAAGGTTTGGCCCAGTCCCTGATGCTGGAGCATGGCTTTGAGCCCCTGGCCCAGGCCCTGCCCGCCTTGGCGCCCGAAGCCGCCCTCTTTGACCATTGCCTGCTGCTGTGGCAGGGCCGCGGCCTGGTGGTGCTGGCCCTGTGGGCCGGCCCGGCAGCCCCCGGCCTGCTGCCCCATCGCGCGGCCCAGCTGGCCCGCGGCCTGCGCGGCCTGGAGGAGCGCCTGCCCGGCCGCGCGGCCTTGGGCTTGGTGCAGGTGCTGGAGGCCCCGGCCGGCAAGGCTGCCCTTGAGGAGCTGGCCGCCTGCCGCAGCGGCAATTTCTTGAGCAAGACCCTGGCCTCGGGCCTGGCCCTGTGGCCCGGCGGCCATGCCGCGCCCCTGCGCTGGGAGGCCTGGCCCCATCCCAAGGACCTGCAGAAGGCCCTGGCCAGCCCGGCCCCGGACGCGGCCGCGGTGGAGGCCGCGCTCAGCGCGCGGCGCGCCGAGGACGACAGCGAGCGGAGCTGGGTGCGGCCCTGGCGCCAGCCCTGGGCCACCTGGGCCTGCGTGGGCCTGTGCCTGGCCGAGTCCCTGGCGGCCTGGCTGCTGGAGCCCGGCTTGCCGCGGCCCTTCAGCGCCGTGGCCGGGGCCGGCGGCGCGGTGCATGTCATGCCGCCCGATTCCATGGCCAGCTACCTGCTGGGGGCGCTCAACCGCGAGCGGGTGCTGGCCTTTGGCGAGGTCTGGCGCCTGCTCACCTGCATCTTCGTGCATTTCGGCTTCTGGCACCTGGCCGCCAACACGGTGAGCCTGCTCAGCCTGGGCGCCTTCTATGAGCGCCTGGCCGGCTGGCGGCGCTTCCTGGCCGTGTTCCTGCTGGGCGGCCTGGCCGGCTCGCTCTTCTCGCTGGCCAACAGCCCGGTGCTGGACCTGGGCCAGGGCATCACCACGCTGGGGCTCTCGGGCGGCGCCTCGGGCGGCATCGTGGCCCTGGCCGGGGCCCTGCTGGCGCTCTCCTGGCGCCGGCCCAAGGGCTTCCCCCGCGGCCTGGCCCGCCGGCTCTTCCGCGGGCTGTGGCCCTCGCTGGCCTTCATCTTCGTGCTGGGCCTGGTGCTGCAATTCGGCAGCGCCGGCCTCCGGCTCGACAACTGGGGCCACTTGGGCGGCCTGCTGGCCGGGCTGGCCATGGGCCTGTTCTGGCCCTTGCGCGGCCGCGTCTCGCTCAGGGCATGACAGTATTATGTTGAATAATGGCGCCCTGTGGGGCAGGATGCCCCCTCCCAATAACCACCCTCCAACAAGAAGAAGGCCATGACAGAGACCGTAAGGGACGACATAAGGAATTTCGCCATCATCGCGCACGTGGACCATGGCAAGACCACCCTGGTGGATGCCATCTTGCGCCAGGCGGGCGTGTTTCGCGAGAACGAGGCGGTGGCCGAGCGGGTGATGGACAGCAACGACCTGGAGCGCGAGCGCGGCATCACCATCTTCAGCAAGAACGCCAGCTACCGCTACAAGGGCACCAAGGTCAACATCATCGACACCCCGGGCCACGCCGACTTCGGCGGCGAGGTGGAGCGCGTGCTGCGCATGGTCGACTCGGTGATGCTGCTGGTGGACGCGGCCGAGGGCTGCCTGCCCCAGACCAAGTTCGTGCTCAAGAAGAGCCTTGAGCTGGGCCTCAAGCCCATGGTGCTCATCAACAAGATCGACCGCGCCGATGCCCGGCCGCACGAGGTGCTGGACCAGGTGCTGGAGCTCTTCATCGCCCTGGGCGCCACCGACGAGCAGGCCGACTTCCCCTACCTCTTCGCCAGCTCGCGCCACGGCTTCGCCAAGAAGACCTTGGACGAGCCCAGCGTGGATCTGCAGCCCCTGCTGGAGCTGGTTGTCAAGCATGTGCCGCCGCCCAAGGGCGACCTGGAGGCGCCGCTGCAGCTCTTGGTCTCCAGCATCCAGTACAACGAGTACGTGGGCCGCATGGCGGTGGGCCGCATCAGCCGCGGCACCCTCAAGGCCGGCCAGAACCTGGCGCTCTGCCGCCTGGACGGCCGCAATGTCACCGGCCGCGCCACCAAGCTGACCTGCTTTGAGGGCTTGGCCCAGGCCGAGGTGCCCCAGGCCACGGTGGGCGACATCGTGCTGGTGGCCGGCTTCGGCGATGTGCTCATCGGCGAGACCCTCTGCCCGGCCGAGGCGCCTGAGCCGCTGCCGCCGCTGACCGTGGAGGAGCCCACCCTGTGCATGACCTTTGGCGTCAACACCTCGCCCCTGGCCGGCACCGAGGGCAAGTTCGTCACCAGCCGCCACCTGCGCGACCGCCTGGAGCGCGAGCTCTTGAGCAACCTGGCTCTGCGCGTCACCCCCACCGACCGTCCTGAGATGCACAACGTGGCGGGCCGCGGCGAGCTGCACTTGGGCATCCTCATCGAGACCATGCGCCGCGAGGGATACGAGCTGGAGGTGGGAAAGCCCACCGCGGTGCTCAAGGAGGTGGACGGCAAGCTGC
>CAYXCT010000187.1:0-1921 GCA_964463435.1 uncultured bacterium
CCCGTGGCGCCGCAGCTTGGCGTCATCAAAGACCACGCTCAGCTGCTCGGCGGGCGACCCGATCAGCTCCACATCCTTCACATCCGGGACGGACTGCAGCCGGCTCTTGAGGGCGCGGGCCTGGTCCAGGGTCGCCAAGGGGTCGGAGGGGCCGGAGAGGGACAGCAGCACCGCGTCCTGATCGTAGAGGTGGTGATTCAGCTCGGGCTTGCTGGCCGTGTCGGGCAGCTTCTTGGCCGCCCGGTCCAGGGCCTCCTGCACCCGGTCCCATCCGCTCTGCACTTCCGCCTCGGTGGCCACTGAATTCTTGAAGCGCATCTCCAGGAACATGAAATCCGAGCGCAGGGTGGTCTCAACGAACTTGATCTGCTCCACCTGGGCCAGCTCATCCTCAATGGGCTTGGCCACCAGGCGCTCCATGTCATCGGGGGTGGCGCCCGGGAAGATGCAAGTGACGATGCCGTGGCGCTCAGCCAGCTGGGGATCCTCCTCCCGCGGCGTGCTGAACCAGGCCATCACCCCGTTGATGAAGAGGATGGCGATCAGCATCAGGATGATGCGCTTCCAGTTGAAGATGCCCGGGACCTTGCCCATGCCGCTCATTGAGCCACCTCCGCCAGGACCTTGACATCATCGCCGTCCAAGAGATTGTCGATCCCCTGCACCACCACCTCCTGGCCCGGGGCGATGGCGGCCGCGGCCAGCACCTGATCATCGCCCACCAAGCCCAGCGCCACCGCGTGCACCTTGCGCGCCTTGCCCCCCTCCACCACAAAGGCATAAGGATCGATGCCCATGGGGGCCAGCAGGCAGCCGAAGGGCAGCAGGCAGAGGCCCGCCGGCTTCAAGGGGAGGGCCACCTGCACCTGGCGCCCGTCCAGCTCCTGCACCTGGCGGTCCAGCCGCAGCTCCACCTGGCCGGAGGCCACGCGCTCCACCCGGGCCAGCGCGGTGTTGTTGTGCACGGTGGGCAGCTTCACCTTCACATAGCCGCCAGGGCTCACGGCCGGCTGCGCCGCAGCCGCCAGATCCAGGGTGAGCCGGTAATCGCGCAGGCTGCCCGGCGCGTCTGAGCCGCCGAGCTTGGCGGCGGCCGCGGGCAGGTCCACGCTCACCGCAGGCCCCGGCGCTGACACCGCCTGCACCGCCACCCGATGCGGCTCTCGCGCTGGCTGAGCCGGCTTGCACCCGGCCAGCATGGCTCCCACGCATAAAAGGCTCGTCATCACATAGGTCTTGCCCATGAATCCTCCACAGTGGCGGGCTTCAAAGCCCACAGCAAGCATGTTACACTTGAACCTAGGTTTAAGGTCAAGGCGCAAAAACACTCCCTGGATGGCCATCCCATGAAGATCGGCGAGATCGCCCAGCGCACCCAAATCCCGGCTTCCTGCATCCGCTACTACGAGAGGAAGGGGCTGCTGCCCCCGGCGCGGCGCCGGGGCAACGGCTACCGCGACTACCCGCCTGAGGTCTTTGAGACCCTGCTGCTCATCAAGGCGGCTCAGAGGCGGGGCTTCTCCTTGGCGGAGCTGCGGAGCGTGCTGCCCGGCCCCGGCAATCATTGGCCATCCCAGGCCCTCATGCTGAAGGCGCTGCGCGCCAAACAGGCGCAGCTCAGCCGCCAGCTGGCCCTGCTGAAGCAGAGCCAGGCCCAGTTGGACTGGCTCTGCCGCCTGGTGGCCCGCCGGCCCCGGGCCATGCCGCGCGAGGATCACATCCGCCAGGTGATCTCCCGGCTGAAGACCAAGGGCATCCTCAAGCTGCCCCGCGCAAAAAGAGAAGAGCCGGGCTGAGGCCCGGCTCTTCTCTTTTTCATGCCCGCCTTCCCCTCAATCCTTGGGGACGGTCAGGCTCAAGTACTCGCTGTGCCCCTCCCTGAACACCCTGAGCACCGCCTCCTGGCCCGGCTTCAGCCTGT
>CAYXCT010000187.1:1931-4543 GCA_964463435.1 uncultured bacterium
TGTCGGCCTGGGCCTTCAAGGCCTCCGCCGTGGAACTCCGCTGCGCATCCAGCTCTAGGATGACATCCCCGGGCTTCAAGCCAGCAGCCTCAGCCGCGCTGCCCGGCTCCACCGAATCCACCAGCACGCCGCCGGGCTCCTTGAGGCCCAGCTGTCCGCGCTCAGCCTCCCCCAGGCCGCGCAGCCCAAGGCCCAGGCGCCCCGGCTTGGCCGGGGCATCGCCCTCGCCCGCGGCGCTGCCCTTGCCCGGCTCCTTGTCATCCATGCGCCCCAGCTTCACGCTCAGGTCCGTGGCCGCCTTGTCGCGCCAGAGGCTCAGCTTGGCCAGCTGGCCCACCGCGGCGCCGGCCACCAGGCGCTGCAGCTCCCGCGGCTCAGCCACGGCCTGGCCATTGAAGGCCAGCACCACATCGCCGGGCTTGAGGCCGGCTTTGGCCGCCGGCCCGCCCGCGGACACATCCGCCACCAGCACGCCCTTGGCCGCATCCGCCAGCCCAAAGCGGCGGGCGAGGGCCGGGGTGAGCTCCTGGATGTTGATGCCCAGCCAGCCGCGCACCACCTTGCCGCCGGCCATCAGGTCTGCGCTCACCTTGCGGGCGATGATGGAGGGGATGGCGAAGCCCACGCCCTCGCTGCCGCCGGACTCGGTGCTGATGGCGGTGTTGATGCCCACCACCTCGCCCTTCAGGTTGACCAGCGGGCCGCCTGAGTTGCCGGGGTTGATGGCGGCATCGGTCTGCAGGAAGTTGTCATAAGGCCCGGCGCCGATCACCCGGCCCTTGGCTGAGACGATGCCATGGCTCACGGTCTGCTCCAGCCCGAAGGGGGAGCCCACCGCCACCACCCAGTCGCCCACCTCCAGGGCCTCGCTGTCGCCCCAGGAGGCCGCGGACAGCCCGCTGGCAGACTTCAGCTGGATGACCGCCAAGTCGGTCTTGGGGTCTGTGCCCACCAGCTTGGCCTCGAACTCCCGGCCATCCGCCAGCTTGACCTTGATGCTGTCTGCCCGCTCCACCACATGGTTGTTGGTGAGCACCATGGCCCGTGCGGCATCGATGACCACGCCCGAGCCCAGGCTGGCCTGCTTGAGGTCCTGCGGCTGCCCCTGGCCCTGGAAGAAGCGGCCAAAGAAGGGGTCCATGCCGCCGCCAAAGCCCGGGAAGCCCTGCAGGCTGATGCGCTTCTCGGTGCTGATGTTGACCACCGCCGGCTTGATGGCGCGCGCCGTGGCGCTGAAGCTCAAGGGGATGGATTCCGGCCAGCCCTGCTGGGCCAGGCCCAGCAGGGCTGCCAAGGCCAGGATCCTGTGGGTTGTCGAGCTGCTCATGGCGCCTCCCAAGGCGGCGCCGGGGCTCAGACCTTCCAGCCCCGCTCCACCGCCAATAGTTTGATGATCTCCTTCTCCCGCGCGCTCAGGTCGCGTGGCATCTCTATGTCTATCTCCGCGTAATGGTCGCCCTTGCGGCCTCCGGCCGCCACCCCGCGGCCCGCCAGCCTGAGCCGGGTGCCGGGCTGGCTGCCCGAGGGCACCCGGGTGCGCACGCGGCCCTGCAAAGTCTCCACCTCCAGCTCGCAGCCGAGCAGCGCCTGGGCCAGGTTGATGCGCTCGCGGCTGCTGATGTCCAGGCCCTGGCGGGTGAAGCGGGGATGCGGCTGCACCCGCAGGGTCAGCAGCAGGTCGCTGTCGCCGCCGCCGCCGCGCACCCGCAGGCGGGTGCCGTCCTCGGCGCCGGCCGGCACCTGCACCTTGAGCTTGCGCTGGGACTCCTGCACGCCCTCGCCCTGGCATTCGCCGCAGGCCCGCCGGCCGCCCGGCTCTATCCCGCGGCCCTGGCAATGGCCGCAGAGCTTGCGCTGGGGCACGCTCACCAAGAGCGGGCCGCCCTGCGCGGCCAGGTCAAAGGGCACCTGGGCCGTGGCATTCACATCCGAGCTGACCTGCTGGCGGCCCAGGGCGCTGTCAAGCCCGCCCCAGCCGCGGCCAAAGAACATCTCAAAGAGGTCGTCAACGCTGCCACCGCCCTCCAGGCCCTGGCCCTGCCACTGGAACTGCGGCGAGGGGCCGCTGGCCGGCCCGCCAGAGCGCGAGGTGCGCCCGCGGCGCGGCGCTTCCCCGCCCCAGGGATTGCTGCGCAGGGCATCGTATTCCGCGCGCTTGGCCGGGTCGCTCAAGATCTCATAAGCCTGGCTGATGGACTTGAAGCGCTCCTCAGAGCCGGCCCGGTCATTGGGGTTGGCATCCGGATGCCAGCGCTTGGCCAGGCGGCGGTAGGCCTGCTTCAGCTCATCAGCGCCAGCGCCAGGCTTGACGCCCAGCACCTCATAGAGGTCTGCGAGGGGCGGCATGGCGGCGCTCAACGGGGGATGGACGGGAAGATGTCCTCAGCCAGCTTGCTGGCCTTGCCGGAAGACGCGGCCCAGGCGATCCGGGTTCCCGTTTTGGGGTCCAGGCCGAAGAATTCAACCCTCTCCAGCTGCGCGCCCTTGGCATCAAAGAAGGCCAGCGTGCCCTCGGGCTTAGCCTGGGGCTTGGGGATGGTCCCCTGCGACTGGGCCTGGGCCACCTTGGAGAGGATGCCCATCATGTCGGCCGAAGCGCCCTTGGCCAGCGG
>CAYXCT010000188.1:0-4543 GCA_964463435.1 uncultured bacterium
GCCGCCAGCTCGCCGCCGGTGAGCACGTAGTCGCCGATGCTCAGCTCCTCATCCACCAGCGCGTCCAGCGCCCGCTGGTCCACGCCCTCATAATGGCCGCAGAGCAGGATCAGCCCGGGCAGGGCCGCCAGCTCCAGCACCTTGGCGTGGCTCAAAGCCGGGCCCTGGGGCGAGAGATAGATCACCCGCGCGGCCGGGTCCTTGGCCTTGCAGGCCGCCAAAGCCTCGAACACCGGCTCGGGCTTCAGCACCATGCCCCCGCCGCCGCCATAGGGCTGGTCATCCGCCTGGCGGTGCTTGTCGTGGCAGAAGTCGCGCAGCTGCACCAGCTCAGCGCTGAGCAAGCCCCGCTCCTGCGCCGCGCCCAGGATGCTCTCGGACAGGGCGCCCTGCAAAATGCCCGGGAAGAGCGTGACCACCTGCGCCTTCATGCGCCGGCCTCCGGCTCCAGCCCCGGCAGGAGGCGCACGGTCATGCGCCGCGCCTCCACATCGATCTTCAGCACCACCTGCGGGATGGCCGGGATGAGCCAGCTCTCGCCGCGGTCGGGCGCGATCTCATAGACATCTTGGGCGCCCGTGGAATAGACCCCGGACAGCCGGCCCAGCCGGCGCCCGCCCTCCTCCACCACGTCCATGTCCTTCATGTCGCAGATGAGGACCTCGCCCGGCTCGGTCTTGATCTCGCTGCGCTCCAGGCCCAGGATGCAGCCTGCCAGCGCGCGCGCCGCCTCGGGGCTGTCAATGCCCTCCAGCTGCACGTAGAACTGCCTGCCGTTGTGGCTGGCATGGGCCAGCGCGACCTTGCGGGCCGGGCCGGCCTTGGGCTGCAGCCAGACGCTCTTGGCCTGGGTCAAGCGCTCGGGGCGCTCGCAGAGGCAGACCGCCTTCATCACGCCATGAACGCCGTGCGGGGAGACCAGCCTGGCCAGCTCCACCAGCGCGGCCGGCATGGCGCTAGCCCCGCTTCTCGTCGATGTCCAATCCGGCCTCAAGGCCCTGCGCCGAGGCCGCGGCCTCGATGAGGACCCGCAAGGCCTTCACCACCTTGCCCTCGCGGCCGATCAGGCGGCCCATGGCCCGCTGCTCGACCAAGAGCTTGTAGTGCCCGGGGCGGCCCGGGCTCTCGCTCAGCTCCATGCTCTCGCGGCTCTCGCCCGAGAGCTGCTCAGCCAAGTACAAGATCAGCTCGCGCACGGCCTCAGGCCTTGACCGGGGCCTTGAACTTGGCCCAGATGCCGGCCTTGTTCAAGATGGTCCTGACCGACTCGCTGGGCTGGGCCCCCTTCTTGAGCCAATCCATGATCACCGGCTCCTGCAGCACCCATTGCGATGCCGACTTGGCGTCGCGGGGGTTGTTGATGCCCACATTGGCGATGATGGCGCCCTTGTTGGCGTTGCGGCTGTCGATGACCACGATGCGATAGCATGGCCGCTTGGTGGTACCGGTGCGCTTGAGGCGCATGGCGGTGGACACGGATTACCTCCTGGGTTGGATTACAACTTCTTGCAGCAAAGAACAGCCGAGGATCGGAATCGAACCGACGACCTACTGATTACGAATCAGTTGCTCTACCGACTGAGCTACCTCGGCACAGCCGGCCGAGACCGGCACAACCCCCCAAAGAAAAAGGCCCACGCATGGGCCCTTTTCACCATGAAATAATGGTGCCGAGAGACGGAATCGAACCGCCGACACTCTGCTCTTCAGGCAGATGCTCTACCAACTGAGCTATCTCGGCACTAGCCTGATCCAACGGCAGGCAGGCCTGCCTGGGCAAGGGATCGGTCAGCTAAAAAAGGTATTAGGTTTTATCGGAATGGGCTGGGATTGTCAACCAGTTTCTTCTGATGAGCTAATTGACCCGGCGGTCCACCACCATCTCGCTGCGCTTGAAGGTGGAGGCGAAGCGCTTCAGCTCTAGGCCGATGTCGCCAGCCTGGGCGAAGTGCAGCAGGTTGCGCCGCTCATTGGTGACCACGCCCACGGACAGGCTCATCACCGGGTAGACCAGCTCCTCGCCGCGGCGGTTGCGCAAGGTGATGCGCCCAGCCTCGCGGTCGGCCTTGTCGTAATGCTGGCCTATCATGGCGTCAAAGGCCTTGATCAGCTCCTGCATGCTGGCGGCATAGCGCTCCGGGGTGCTGAGCATCACAAAGTCATCCGCGCCCAGGTGCCCGGCGAAATCATCCTCGCCGCCGAAATCGCGCATCTTCTCGAAGATGAGGGCGGCCAAGAACTTGAGCACCCTGTCGCCGCGGGGATAGTCATAGCGCTGGTTGTAGAAGCGGAAGCCCTGCAGGTCGATGTAGCAGATGGCGATCTTGCGGCCCTCTTCCAGCCTGCGCTCGGTCTCCTGCTGGGTGAAGAAGTGGTCGGGCAGGCCCGAGAGCGGGTTCAAGCGCATGTCGCGGCGCACATCCGCGTAAAAGCTCTCCATCTGCGCCCGCAGGTTGAAGGCGCCCAGGTCCTTGACCTTGCGCCGCAGGGCCTCGTCCTGCAAAAAGCCTGAGCTGGTCACCAGGTCATTGATGCGCAGGTTGTTCTTCTCCAAGGTCTCTTTGAGCGCGATGATGGTCTTGACCATGGCCTTGCTGTATTTGCGGTGGCCTGAGGGCATGCGCACGGGCGTGATGAGGCCCAGCGACTCCCAATAGCGCAAGGTGCGCTCCGAGAGCCCGCTCATCTTGCCGGCTGCGCCTATCCCGATCAGCTGATCTGTCATCCGCACCCTCCAGCATGGCATCTTGAGCCAAGTTTGATTATATGGTTTATAGATTTTTTGACAAGTTTTAAATGGGGCAAGGGTCCGTCTTCAGAAAAAGCGGCCGCGCGCTGCCAGGGCGCTCCGGATATCTGAACTTCGCCCCGGCTCTGTGCTATAATCCGCGTTCAGCCGCCAACCTCAACCAGGAAAGCCCATGGATCTTCTCGCATTGCTGCGCAACGCCTTCAAGCCAGCGCCGCCCAAGCGCCTGCCCTCTGGATTCAAGGACCCCCAAGCGCCCTGGCGCCCGATCAAAGTCTTCATGGTCACCTTCATCATCAGCGGCTTCATCATCCTGGGGGCGGTGGCCGGCCTGGTGGTGGCCTACATGAACGAGCTGCCCTACGTCAGCGACCTGCGCGAGTACAAGCCCAGCCAGTCCACCAAGATCTTCGATGCCAACGGCAACCTGGTGAAGCAGCTCTACCTGGAGCAGCGCACCCTGGTGCCGCTGGCGCGCATCCCCATGGCCATGCAGAAGGCCATCATCGCCACCGAGGACACGCACTTCTACCAGCACTGGGGCCTGGATGTGCCCGGCATCTTGCGCGCGGCGCTGGTCAACACGCTCAACCACAAGGTCATCCAAGGCGCCTCCACGCTCACCCAGCAGCTGGCCCGCAACCTCTTCCTCACCCAAGAGCGCAGCTTGAGCCGCAAGATCAAGGAGGCCATGCTGGCCATCCAGATCGAGAAGGCCTACACCAAGGATGAGATCCTGGAGATGTACCTGAACCAGGTCTACTTCGGCAACGGGGCCTATGGCGTGGAATCCGCGGCCCGCACCTATTTCGGCAAGCATGTGGAGGAGCTCTCGCTCTCCGAGTGCGCGGTGCTGGCGGGCATCCCCAAGTCCCCCAATGCCTACAACCCCATCGTGGACGTGGAGCGGGCCCAGCGCCGCAAGGAGACCGTGCTGGCCCGCATGCAGAGCGAGGGCTACGTCACCGCCCAGGAAGCCGAGGCCGCCAAAGCCGAGCCGGTGCAGGTGCGGCGCGGCGAGGTGCAGAACGCCCCCTATTTCACCGAGTACGTGCGCCAGCAGCTGGCCGCCACCTACGGCGACAACGCGGTCTACAAGGGCGGCCTCTCGGTCTACACCACCCTGGACTTGAGCCTGCAGGACATGGCCCAGCGGGCCGTGGAGAACGGCCTGACCCAGGCCGACAAGAAGGCCGAGAGCTACCTCAAATACTTCTTCAAGCTGGGCGAGAAGCCCACCCTGCAGGGCGCCATGGTGGTCATCGACCCCCACACCGGCTACATCAAGGCCCTGGTGGGCGGCCGCGACTTCAACGCCAGCGAGTTCAACCGCGCCATCCAGGCCAAGCGCCAGCCCGGATCGGCCTTCAAGCCCTTCATCTACGCGGCGGCCATCGACAACGGCTTCACCGCCGAGGACGTGGTGATCGACGCCCCGGTGGTCTTCACCGACCCCAGCGGCAAGCAATGGAAGCCCATCAACTTCGAGAACCGCTTCTTCGGGCCCACCCCGCTGCGCAAGGCCCTGGCCAACAGCCGCAACGTGGTGACCGTGAAGCTGCTCAACAAGATCGGGGTGAACACCGCCATCAGCTACGCCCGGCGCATGGGCATCACCAGCGAGCTCAACCGCGACCTGACCCTGGCCCTGGGCACCGCCGAGGTCTCCCTGATGGAGCTCACCTCCGCCTTCGGCACCCTGCCCAACCAGGGCATCCGCGTGGAGCCCATGGCCATCCTCTCGGTCAAGGACGCCAATGGCCGCACCCTGGAGGAGCACAGCACCAAGAGCCA
>CAYXCT010000189.1:0-4517 GCA_964463435.1 uncultured bacterium
CCCCGGCCCTGGCTCATCCCAAGAGAGGAAGGAAGACTGATGCCCTTTAGACAGTTCCCGCTCAACCCCCGCCTGCATGAGGCGGTGGGCAAGGCCGGCTATGAGAGGCCCACGCCCATCCAGCTCTCCGCCATCCCCCTCATCCTGGAGGGCCGCGACATCATCGGCACGGCCCAGACCGGCACCGGCAAGACCGCCGCCTTCGCGCTGCCCATTTTGCACCGCCTGATGGAGCAGCCAGCCAAGCTGGCCGCGGCGCATGGCCCGCGCTGCCTGGTGGTGACCCCCACCCGCGAGCTGGCCCTGCAGGTGCTGGAGACTTTCAAGGATTTCGCGGCCGGCTCCGCGCTGCGCTGCTCGGCGGTCTTTGGCGGGGTGGGCTTCGGCCCCCAGGAGGAGGCCTTCAAGAAGGGGCATGAGGTGGTGGTGGCCTGCCCCGGCCGGCTGCTGGACCACGTGCGCCAGGGCAACGCCGACTTGAAGGGCGTGGAGGTGCTGGTGCTGGATGAGGCCGACCGCATGCTGGACATGGGCTTCTTGCCGGATGTGGAGCGCATCATCCAGGCCGTGCCCAAGGACCGCCAGACCCTGCTCTTCTCCGCCACCTTTGAGGAATCGCTCAATGGCCTCATCCGCAGCGCCATGCGCGACCCGATCCGGGTG
This sequence comes from uncultured bacterium, assembly GCA_964463435.1. Classification (GTDB taxonomy): domain Bacteria; phylum Oederibacteriota; class JAJYGY01; order JAJYGY01; family JAJYGY01; genus CAYXCT01. Next base: position 664 of record CAYXCT010000189.1, read on the forward strand.
GATGTGGGCCGCAACGCCCCGGCCAGCACCATCGCCCACAGCCTCTGCCCGGTGCCGCCCCACCTGAAGATGGACCTGCTGGTGCACATCGTCGAGAAGTTCGAATCCGGCGGGGTGCTCATCTTCACCCGCACCAAGCACCGCGCGGACCGCATCGCCGACAAGCTGGCCAATGCCGGCTTTGAGGTGGATTCCCTGCACGCCGACAAGAGCCAGGGCAAGCGCCAGCAGGCCCTGGAGGCCTTCAAGGCCGGCAAGCTCAAGGCCCTGGTGGCCACGGACATCGCCTCGCGGGGCCTGGACATAGACCGCGCCGGGCTGGTGGTCAATTACGACATCCCCGAGTCGGCCGACACCTACATCCACCGCATCGGCCGCACCGGACGGGCCGAGCGCAGCGGCGAGGCCATCACCCTGGTCACCAGCGGCGACCTGCAAATCGTCGAGGAGATTGAGCAGCAGCTGGGCGGCATGATAGAGCAGCGCTGGGCCGCGGATTTCGACTACCAGGCCTCAGAGACCTCGCTGCCCGGCACCGGGGCCGGGGCCATGCCCGGCGAGAGCCTGAGCGCCGGCAGCTCCCGGCCAGGCCGGGGCCTGCGCCCGCCCAGGCGGGGCGACGGCCAGGGCCGCATGGGCCACGGCGGCCGCGGCGGGCATGGAAGGCCGCAGAGCTGAAAATTCATTTAAAATAGGCGGATAAAGAGAAAAGGAGCTGCCATGCGGCAGCTCCTTTTCTGCATCTCAAAACCCCCTATACGAAATGGTGTTTTAGGCGATTAAACAAGGGAATTGTCATTTTCTGCTTTTGTGCTACAATCCAAGCCGTTGCCTGGGCATGACTGCCCTCATCCAATACGCATGGGAGCGTGACGTGGATTTGATAAGCTACCTTATTCTAATCCCAGCCATCACCGCGGCCCTGCTGGCCGTGGTGCCGAGCAGGCCCTTTCGCCAAGTGCTGGTGCGCCTGGCGGCACTAGTGCTGGCTGTCGCTTCCTTATATACGGCTTGGACCCTCAAGGGCCCGGGCACCCTGGCCTTCCGGTTCGAGTCGGCCTGGGCCGAGCCTTTGGCCATCTGGGGCGAGCTGGCCCTGGTCCTCTATATGCTCTGGGAATGCCGCAAGATCACCTGGGCGGAATGGTGGATCCCTGCTGTCATTGTCCTGCAGGAGGGCCTGCTCTTGTGGATCGAGCTGAGCGGCGCCGAGCCCAAGGTGGCCCAGCCCTTCCTCTTTGACAACTTGAGCGGCCTGATGGTGGCCATCATCGGCGTGGTGGGCTCGCTCATCTGCGTCTATGCCCTGGGCTACATGCACGATTTCGCCGAGCATCACCATGATGTGAAGGACCGGCGCCAGGCCTTCTTCGTGGTGCTCTTCGCCTTCTTGGCCGCCATGATGGGCATCGTGGTCTGCAACCACTTGGGCTGGCTCTATGCCTTCTGGGAGGTGACCACGGTGAGCAGCTTCTGGCTCATCGGCTACACCCGCACCCCCGAGGCCACCCGCAACGCCTTCCGCGCCCTGGGCTTGAACGCCATCGGCGGCCTGGGCTTTGTGCTGGCCCTGCTCTACCTGGCCAAGCTGGCGCCCGCGCCCCTGGCCAGCGACCCCAATGCCAGCAACTTCGCCCTCACCACCCTCATCCAGGGCGGCCAGGCTTGGGTGCTGGTGCCGGCCTGCCTGCTGGCCTTCGCCGGGCTGGCCAAGGCGGCCCAGATGCCCTTCTCCAGCTGGCTCTTGGGCGCCATGGTGGCCCCCACGCCGGTCTCGGCCCTGCTGCATTCCAGCACCATGGTCAAGGCCGGGGTCTACCTGATCCTGCGCTTCGGCAAGGTCTTCCAGGGCCAGATGGCCGGGGACCTGCTGGCCCTGGTGGGCGGCATCACCTTTCTGGTGGCCTCGCTGCAGGCGGTCACCCAGAGCAATGCCAAGCGCGTGCTGGCCTACTCCACCATCGCCAACCTGGGGCTGATCGTGGCCTGCGCCGGGGTGGGCACGCCCGAGGCCCTGTGGGCCGGCGTGCTGCTGCTGGTCTTCCACGCGGTGAGCAAGGCCCTGCTTTTCCTCTCGGTGGGCACCATCGAGCACAAGATAGAGAGCCGCGACATCGAGGACATGGAGGGCCTGCTGGTCACCAAGCCCTTCCTGGCCCTGGTCATCCTCACCGGCTTGGTGGGCATGTTCCTGGCGCCCTTTGGCATGCTCATCAGCAAGTGGGCCTGCATGAAGGCTTTCGTGGACTCGGACCCGGCGCTGGCCTGCCTGCTGGCCTTTGGCAGCGCGCCCACCCTGTTCTACTACGCCAAGTGGATGGGCAAGGTGGTGGCCGTGCCCAGCGGCAAGGCCAAGGCCGACTACAGCATCCATTGGGAGGAGAAGCTGGCTTTGGGCATCTTGGCGGTGCTCACGGCCGCGGCCTGCGCCCTCTTCCCCCTGCTGGGCTCGGCCTTCATCAATCCCTGGCTGGGCGGGGCTGGCGTGCAGATGCCGCTCTCGAACCTGGTCATCATGGTGGTGATGCTGGGCTTCGTGGGCCTGCTGCCCTTGAGCCTCATCTTCAAGGGCCACACCCTGCTGGCCCACCGCTACCTCTCTGGCGTCAACCGCGACCACGACACCGCCTTCACCAGCAGCTTTGGCGCGGCTAGGCCCCTGAGCACGCGCAACTATTACCTGCATGAGCTCCTGGCCGAGCGCTGGCTCACCGTCAGCGGGGCGGTGGCCGCCGGCTGCCTCATCGCGGGCATGCTGTGGAGGGCGCTATGAGCCACATCCTCTTCAAGCTGCTGCTGGCCTTCGGCGCCCTGCTGCTGGCCCCCATCGCCGGCGGCCTGCTGGCCGGGCTGGACCGCATCGCCACCGCGCGCATGCAGCGCCGGGTGGGGCCGCCGCTCTTGCAGCCCTTCTATGACGTGGCCAAGCTCTTCGAGAAGCGCACGGTGGTGGTGAGCCACTACCAGAACTTCTACGTGGCCTGCTTCCTGCTCTTCATCGTGCTGGCCACCTGCCTCTTCTTCGCCGGGCAGGACCTGCTGCTCATCATCTTCGCCCTGACCGCTGGCGGGGTCTTCTTGGTGCTGGGCGCCTTCGCCCCCAACAGCCCTTACAGCACCCTGGGCGCGGACCGCGAGCTGCTGCAGATGATGGCCTATGAGCCCATGCTCTTCATCATGGCCATGGGCCTCTACAAGGTGACCAAGAGCTTCTCGGTCAGCGCCATCGTCAGCCAGCCCAAGGGCCCCCAGCTGCTGATGCTGCTGCCGGGCATCTTCTTGGGCTTCCTCTTCGTGCTGACCATCAAGCTGCGCAAGTCGCCCTTTGACCTGAGCACCAGCCACCACGCCCATCAGGAGCTGGTGAAGGGCCTCACCACCGAGTTCTCGGGCCGCACGCTGGCCTATATCGAGATAGGCCACTGGTACGAGAACATCCTCTTGATGGGCATGGTCTGGCTCTTCTTCAGCGGGCTGAACCCCGCCTTGGGCGCCCTGGGCGTGGCCCTGGTCTACCTGCTGGAGCTGCTGGTGGACAATGCCAGCGCCCGCCTCACCTGGCAGGCCATGGTCAAGTCCGCCTGGGCGGTCACCCTCATCCTGGGCGTGGCCAATCTGATCGCTGTCTCCTACCTGAGCCGCTGAGGGAATCATGGCCTTCTTCAAGAAATCCCCCTGGGTGATGCACTATGACGCCAGCAGCTGCAACGGCTGCGACATCGAGGTGCTGGCCTGCCTGACCCCGCTCTACGACCTGGAGCGCTTTGGCATCATCAACACCGGCAACCCCAAGCATGCAGACATCCTGCTCATCACCGGCGGGGTCAACGAGCAGAACCGCGAGGTCATCCTCA
>CAYXCT010000190.1:0-4497 GCA_964463435.1 uncultured bacterium
GGCCAGGGCCAGGGTGAGGTAGAGCGCGGGCCAGCGCCAGGCGCGCGCGCGGGGCGAGAGCCAGGATGCGCCCAGGGCCGCTGCCGCGGCCAGCGCGGCCAGCAGCCCTGGCAGGGTGCCATAGAGATAGAGGCTCTGCCAGGGCTCCAGGTCGCCCAGCGGCCAGTCTGGCCCGCCAGGGATGCAACGCCAGGCCAGGGCCTGCAGGCGCAGGTCCAGGGGCCAGGCCCAGAAGGCCAGGGTGATGGCCAGGCTGGAGCCCAGGCCCAAGAGCAGGGGTATGCGGGGGATGCGCGCTGTCATCGGGGCCCATAAAAAAAGCCGCGCCCTTTTGGGGGCGCGGCTTTTTGCTGCAGGGTCACTTGGCCGCGGGAGCCGCAACCGGGGTCACCGGGGTGGGGGTGGGCAGCACCTTGCCGTCGCCGCCCTCGACCGGCATGTTGTTCTGGGTCCACTGCGGCCAGCCGCCGAAGAAGACCTGCACGTTCTTGAAGCCCTTGCTGTCCAGCTTGTCGGCCACCTTGTCGCTCAGGTGGCAGCCGATGCCGTGGCAGTAGGGGATGAGCACCTTGGCCTTCTGGATCTTGGCCTTGTACAGGTCATAGTACTTGTCGAACTCGCCCAGGGGCATGGGCAGGGCGCCCGGGATGTGGCCCTGGTCCCACTCGGTCTTGGCGCGGGCGTCCAGGAAGAGCACCCGCTTCTCGCCGTGCAGGGCCTTGGCCTCGGCGAAGGTGAGGTGCTTGAACTTGGCCCAGGGGTCGCCGGCCGGCTTGGGGGCCGGGGCAGCCGCGCTGCCGCTGACCGCCACGGGCTGGTTGACCACCAGGCTGGCGTGGGGGCTGGGGACGGCGGTGGGGGCCTCACCCTTGGCGGCCAGGGATCCAGCAGCCATGATGGCAAGGGCTGCGAGCAGGTTCTTTAGCATGGGCACTCCTCGAGCAGGTTGGTTGGTTCTGTTTCGGTGAAGGTCAGGCAGAGAGGCTGCGGCCGCCATCCACGGGCAGGATGGCTCCGGTGATGAAATCGCTGGCCGCCAAAAAGGCTACGGCGCGGGCCGCCTCTTGGGCGCCCCCCAGGCGCTTGAGCAGGGTGCGCTTGAGGCTGGCCTTGAGCTGGGCCGGGCTGCTCTGGGCCGGCATGAGCATGGGGCCGAGGGCCACGCAGTTCACCAGCACCCAGGGCGCCAGGGCGCGGGCCGAGGCGCGGGTGAGCTGGGCCAGGCCGGCTTTGCTCAGGCTGTAGGGCAGGTAGCCGGGCCAGGCCAGCTGGCCTCCCACATCGCCCAGGTTGATGATGCGGGCCGGCCGGCGGCGCTCGAAGCTCCAGAGCCCCAGGGCCTGGGTGAGCAGGGCCGGCGCCCGCAGGTTCAGGGCATAGGGGCCGTCAAAGTCAGCGGGCTTGGCCTTGGCCAGCCCGGCTTGGGGGAAGACGGCGGCAGAGTTGACCAGGATGTCGCAGCTGCCAAAGCTCTTGAGCACGGCCTGGGCCAGGCCCTGGGCCCCGCTGGCCTTGGAGAGGTCGGCTTTGAAGAGGCGGCATTCCACGCCCAGGCTGCGGATCTCGGCTTGGGCAAGCTTGGCATCCGTTGCCGAGCGGTGGTAATGCAGGGCCAGGCTGCACCCTTGGGCCGCCATCTCCAGGGCGATGGCCCTGCCCAGGCGCTTGGCGCCGCCTGTCACCAGACAGACCTTCCCTTTGAGACGCATGCCGCTCCTCAGCAATTCATGGGAGTATAACGTCCGGCTTCGCTGTTTGTAAAGCCACAAACAGGACGCAGGGCCCCGGTCCCAAAGTTCCAATGGCTTTGCGGTTTTCAAGCTTGGGACAGGGCCTTATAATAAGAGAATAAATGCCATCCTTTTCAGGCGGCCCTTGCCCACAGTCGTCCTCCTCTTGATAGCCAGCAATCTCTTCATGACGGCTGCCTGGTACGGCCACCTGCGGCACAAGGCGGACTGGCCCTTGTGGGCCGCCATCTTGTCCAGCTGGGGCCTGGCTTTCTTTGAGTACTGCCTGCAGGTGCCAGCCAACCGCCTGGGCTACGGCCGCTACAGCGCCTACCAGCTCAAGATCGTGCAGGAATGCATCGCGCGGGTGGTCTTCATGGCCTTCGCCTATGTGGCCCTGGGCGAGGCGCCGCGATGGAACCATCTGCTGGCCTTCGGCCTCATCCTGGCCGCCGTGGCCGTGGCCTTCATCCCAGCTGGGAGCTGAATTGGACTTCTTGCCCCTCCAAAGCTTCGGGACCCTCATCTTCTCCGGCATGGCCCTGTTCAGCGGCTTGGTCTACCTGTTCGTCTGGAGCCATCGCCGCAGGCGGGCGGACATGAGCTTCGCGCTCTGCTGCCTGGCGCTGGCGGTGTTTGACCTGGGCTGCGGCATGAACTATGCCATGGACAGCGGCTGGGGCGTGGGCTTCTCCCTGCGCCTGGAATACGCCGCGCTGGCCCTGGCCTTCTTCTTCTTCTTCGATTTTTGCCATGACTACCTGAGCCTGCCGGCAAGCCCGGCCCGGCCTTGGCTGGCCGCCCTCCTCATGATGATGGCAATGGGCCAGGCCCTCAATCCCTTGAACCTGGCCTGGCAGGAGAGCGCGCCCTCGCTCAGGCACTTCTGCTTCTTGGGGGCATCTTGCCTCAGCCGCGAGATGCCGATGGGCGCGCTGACCATGGCCGAGCTGGCCCTGGGCATGGGCATGGCCTTGTGGCTGCTGCGGCTCTCGCTCTGGGAGTGGAAGCGCGGCGCGCGGCGCGGCAAAGGCCTGGCCCTGGCGTTGCTTATCCTCATCCTGGCCGGCTTCTCAGACCTGGTGGTGATGCTGCATCCGCTGCCCATGATCTACCTCTTCGACTATTCCTTCGCCGGGGTGGTGGCCCTGATGGCGGTGGCCATGGCGCGCGGCTTGGCCGAGACCAGCGAGATGAAGGAGAGCCTGGCCCTGGCCGAGCGGCGCTTCCGCCATATCGAGGAGCACAGCGAAGAGGTGTTCTGGGAGGTCAACCGCTTCGGCTTCATCAGCTACCTCTCGCCCAGGGTGGCGGCCTTGACCGGCTTCACCCCGGCTGACCTGCTGGGCTCCACGCCCTGGAGCTCGCTGCCCGCGGCCGAGGCCAAGGCCGCGGACAAGGCCTGGGCCAGCCTGGTGGCCGAGGGCCGGGAGCTGCGCGCCATGGAGGTGCCGGCGCAGAGGCGGGACGGCAAGCCGGTCACGCTGGAGATCTCCGGATACCCCTATCACGACCCCAGCGGCCGCCTGCGCGGCTACCGAGGCCTGGCCCGCGATGTGACGCGCCGCCGCCAGGCCGAGGAGCTCAACCGCAAGGTGCGCCAGCGCCGCAGCCTGCAGGTGATGGCCCGCTCGCTGGGGCATGACGTGGGCAAGCTGGCGGCCATCATCCTACGCAACACCGAGGCGGCCAAGGACGGGATGCCGGAAGACAGCCCGTCCCATCTGGCGCTGGAGCGCGCCGAGCATGCCGCCAGCCGCACGGCGGAGCTGGCCGAGCGCATGAACCACCTGTTCCCCGAAGAGAAGTAGCGGGCCTGCCGGCAGGCCCGCTTTGCTTTAGGTGCTGTTTGGATATGAATTGAGATTGGGGAAAGGGACCATGATTAAAGAGGATGCTGATAAAGTATTTGCTAGTCAGGTAGGGTTGAAAAAAGACCTTGAAGCCCTGATTGGAAGATCGAATTTAATACCATTCGGATTAATCATCCTTACGCAGTTCGTAATAACAGTGGTTTTTGTGTTTTCTGGACGATTTGTGCCAAGTAAGTTTGATTTCAATTGGTTTGGGCCTTGGACATTTATAATCTGGTTTTTTACTGGTTTAATATCGGGCGTACCGTGGTTGCTGCTGGTTCGCGGGAAAAGATCTGTGAGCGTAATGTGGGTTTGTTTTTATGTTCCTTTATCTTTTGTTGTTTTGGCTTTTTCGTTTTTGGTTTTAGCCATTGCAGTCGGGATGGATTTGGGGCTTTGAGGTACATATGAGGAAAAATATTAAAGATTGGATGAGAGCGTTTGCGTTTGTGGTCTTTGCGGTTATTGCTTCTACCCCCGCTTGGTCGCTTTGTAATGAGGAGGGCGGAAGGGTCCGCACTATGTATTCTGAGGCAGATATTGTTTTCGTTGGTGTGATTAGATCGGAAAGCGCAGATGATTTTATTGATTATGAAATAGAAGCGAAAGAATGGTTTAAAGGCACGCCACGAAAGGTAGTCCATTTGCAAGAGGGGAATGATAGCGGACGAACGGGTTTTAATAAAGGTCAGACCTACTTGGTCTTTGCTTCTCAAGCTACCGATCAAACGGGCAAAGATTCAGGGACGGTTTATACGCCCGTGGATTATGGTTGTGATGGTCCTGAGCCGTTTGCGTTTTCAAAAGCATCAGGCAAGGTTGAAGAAATAAAGGCTGCTGCTACGGCAGTGGCCAGGTGCGGGTAGCCCCGAAAATCGGTCCAATTGAAAATATCGATTCCGTAGGTTAAC
>CAYXCT010000191.1:0-4437 GCA_964463435.1 uncultured bacterium
GGATGTAGCGGGTGAACAGGCCCTGCCAGAGCCGCCAGCCCACCAGGCTGCCGGCCACGCTGTCGGGCACCACATGGGCCGACATCACGCGGCGGTGGCAGTAGCGCGGGGCGATGGCCCAGTAGAGCGGGCCAAAGGTGTGGGCGTGCATCACGTCGCAGCGGTCAAAGCTGTTGACCTTCACGGCCACATCATCGCGGCGCTTGAGCATCTCCACCGTGTCGACAAAGGCCGTATGCACCCCTTGGCCCTCGCTGCCATAGACCGACTCGCTCACCACATTGATGCTCAGCAGCTTCTTCATGGCTTCTCCTCCTTCTCGCCGCGATGGGCGTAATACTCGTAGACCGAGGTCAAGAGCCAGCTGCCCAGCACCACCGTGCCCAGCGCCTGCAGCGCGGGCCGGGGCTGGATGTGGCTGCCGGTGAACTTGTCGAGCAGGCCGGGCAGCGAGGCGCCGCCCAAGGCCACCATGCCGCGGGCCAAGAAATAAGCGGAGAGCACCTTGCCCCGCAGGTGGGCCGGCACCTTGGCCTGCAGGCGCGCCTCGGTGAGGGCCACCACCAGGATGGCACCCACCCCCATCAGGGCCATGGCCAGGCCGGCGGTGTCGAACTGCTGGCAGAAGGGCATCAGGCAGGCCGCCAGGCCGGCCAAGGCCAGGCCCGCCTGGATGAGGACCAGCTGGGGGATGTGGTCCTTGAGGGCGGCCAGCAGCCCGGCGCCAAAGGCCGCGCCCACGCCCAAGGTGAGCAGCAGCAGGGTGAAGCGGGTGAGGTCGCCCACGTGGAAGCCGCCGTTCTCGAGCAGGACGCGGTTGAAGGCGTCCACAAAGCCGGGGAAGCGCAGGGTGCGGGTGTAGTCCTGCAGCACGGTGAAGCCCAGGCCCGCGCCCGCCACCAGCAGCACGGCCTTGGCCACGGCCGCGCGCAGGCGGAGCTGGCGGCTGAAGAGCAGGGCCAGGGCATGCCCCTGCTCCTTGAACACCATGGCCAGGCTCAAGGGGGTGAAATTCTGGGGCGCCGGGGCGTGAAAGCGGATGCCCAGCATGAGGCCGAAGCAGAGGGCGTAGAGGCCGGCATTGGCCCACAGGGCCTTCTGCAAGGGCAGGTTGTCGCCCAGCAGGCCGCCCAGCAGGAAGCCGATGATCTGCATCATCAGCAGCACGATCACGGACATGCCATTGGCCAGGTCCAGGTCGCGGCGGTTGACGATCTCGGGCAGGCTGGCCGAGCGCGCCGGGTTGTAGAACTGCCAGAGGGTGGAGAGCAGGAGGATGAGCAGGGTCACCAGGCCCAGGGCCCAATCTTCGCCCTGCACCACCCAGGGCGCCAGCAGGGCCGTGCAGGCGATGATGACGCCGCGCCCGCCAGCGGCCAGCAGCAGCCAGTTCTTGCGCGGCCAGCGGTCCACAAAGACCCCCGCCACCGGGCCCAGGAAGATGATGGGCACCAGCATGGGCACGAACAGCGCGATGCTGGCGCGGTGCGCGTCATGGCACAAGCCCACGGTCAGCAGGGCCAGCAGGAGGATGAGGTTGAGGGAATCTCCCAGCTGCTCGGTGATCTGGGCCGCCATCAGCAGCCAGAAGCTGCCGCTATGGGCCAGCCCTGGCGCGGCGCTCTCGGCCGGGTCCGCATCCTGCAATCTGGGTTCACCGCCCTGAGAAGGGATTGGCATTGGCACCTGAGGTTAAAGGAGGGGCAGAGCAGATTTTGTATCTTATTGTAGCACGGCCTTGAAAAAGCCTTCAAGCCGGGTTTTCAGCCGCCAGGGCCCGCGCCTGCTCAAGCGCCTGGCCTGGGCCCAGCCAATGGATGCCCGGCATGCGCTTGAACCAGGTGCGCTGGCGCTTGGCATATTGGCGCGTCAAAAGCCCGATGCGAGCCTCGGCCTGCCCGGCATCCAAGCGCCCATCCAGCAGGTCAAAGGCCTCGGCATAGCCGATGGCGCCCGTGGCGCGCACCTTGGCCTCCATCCCTGCCTGGCGCAAGGCAGCCGCCTCCGCCAGCCAGCCCTGGCCCAGCATGGCCTGGGTGCGCGCCAGGATGCGCCGCTCCAGCTCCTCCGGCCCGGGGTCGAGCCCCAGCCACAGCAGGCTCGCGGCCCCCAGGCCGCCTTGGCGGGGCTGGGCCTGCCACCAGGAGAGCGGCTTGCCCGTGGCCTTGAGCACCTCCAGGCCGCGCAGCACGCGGCGCGGGTTCTTCAAATCCAGCCCGCGCGCAAGCTCTGGGTCCTTGGCCTTGAGCTCTCCGGCCAGGGCGGCCAGGCCTTGCCGCGACAGCGCCTGCTCCAGCGCTTGGCGCACCTCAATGCCCACGGCCGGGATCTCTGCCAGCCCCTCGGACAAAGCGCTCAAATAGAGGCCGGTGCCGCCGCAGACCAGGGGGCGCAAGCCCTGCGCGCGGGCGCGGGCCAGCTGGCCATGCAGGGCGCGCAGCCAGTCGCCAACGCTGAAGGCCTCTCCCGGCTCGGCCAGGTCCAGCAGGCTCCAGCGCCCGCGGCTCTCCGGGCCCGGCTTGCTGGTGCCGATGTCCATGCCCCGGTAGACCTGCATGCTGTCGGCGGAGATGAGCGCCAGGGGCGCCTCGGCGGCCAGGGCCTCGGCCAAGGCGGTCTTGCCGCTGGCAGTGGGGCCCAGCAGGATGATGGGGCCAAGCCGGCTCATCGGCGCTTGAAGTGCTTCTCCAGCTCCACCAGGGAGACAGAGACAAAGGGCGGCCGGCCATGCGGGCAGGCCCAGGGCAGCTGGCAGCGGAAGAGCTCGGCCACCAGGTGGCGCATCTCCTCCAGGGTGAGCGGGTCGCCGGACTTGACGGCAGCCCGGCAGGCCAGCCGCGCCGCGGCCTCTTGCCGCACCCAGGCGCTGGGGTCCTCCTGCTGCCCGCCGGCATCATCCTCCAGCAGGTCCAGCAGCATGGGCAGCGCCTCCACCTGCTTGAAGGCGGCCGGCAGGCTCATCAGGTAGAAGGCGCCCCCGCCTAAGTCGCTCAGCTCCAGGCCCAGGCTGGCCAAGGCCGGCATCCAGCCTTGCAGGCGCTCGGCGTCTGCCGGGCCCAGCTCCAGCTTGAGGGGCAGCAGCAGGGCCTGCCGGCCGGCATCGCCGCGCTCAAGGCTGCGCAAGAAGCGCTCATAGAGCACCCGCTCATGCCCGGCGTGCTGGTCCACCAGCACCAGGCCCTCGGGCGACTGGCAGAGGATGTAGCAGCGGTGCAGCTGGGCCAGGGCCAGCGGCAGCCCCGCCCCCTCCTCCGGCGCAGGGGCCGGGCCGCCAGACGGGGCCGGCGCGGGCATCCAGCCGCTCTCGGCCTGATGGCTGGCCGGCTGGGTGCCATACTCCACGCTCGGCTCAAAGAGCCGGCTGCTCCCCTGCCCCGGCTGGCCAGCCAGGCCAGCGCCCGCCTCGGGGGCGGGCCGGGAGGCATCCAGGGCCAGGGGGACGCTGAGCTGGGCCTTGCCCAAAGCCGCCTGCACGGCATGGCGCAGGGCGGCCAGCACATCGCTCTCGCGCACAAAGCGCACCTCGCGCTTGCTGGGATGCACGTTCACATCCACCTGGCCGGCGGGCAGCTCCAGAAAGACCAGGGCCTGGGCGAAGCGGCCGGCGGGGATGAGGCTGCCAAAGGCCTGCGCCAGGGTGAAGTTGAAGAGGCGGTGCTCCACGGCCCGGCCGGCCACGAAGAGCCATTGGCCGCTGCGGTTGCCGCGGTGCAGATGGGGCCGCCCCACCCAGCCACGCACGCGCGCCGCCGGGCTGTCCAAGGACAGGGGCAGGCTGGCATCCACGAATTCAGCGCCCAGGGCCTGGCGGGCGCGGCCCTCCAGGTCGCTGGCCGGCCAGTCCAGGGCCAAGCGGCCATCCTGTCGCAGGCTGAAGGCCGCCTGGGGCGCGGACAGGGCCAGGCTGGTGATGGCCTGCTGGATGCGGCCGCTCTCGGTGGCGGGCGCCTTGAGGAACTTGAGCCGGGCCGGGGTGTTGAAGAAGAGGTCGCGCACCTCCACGCGGGTGCCCAGGGCCAGGCTGGCCGGCTCCAAGGAGCCCGCGCGGCCGCCTTCCACCTTGAGGCTCCAGGCTTCGGCCGCCTCGCGCCGCCGGCTGGTGATGGCCAGCCGCGAGACCGAGGCGATGCTGGGCAGGGCCTCGCCGCGGAACCCGAAGCTGTGCAGGTCCCACAGGTCGGCGCTGGCGCTGATCTTGCTGGTGGCATGGCGCAGCACGGCCAGCCCCAAATCCGCGGCCTCCATGCCCTCCCCGTCATCCGCCGCCAAGATCAGCTTGCGCCCGGCCTCCACGACCTCCACCGAGACCCGCTTGGCGCCGGCATCCAGGGAGTTCTCCACCAGCTCCTTGACCACCGAAGCCGGGCGCTCCACCACCTCGCCGGCGGCGATCTGGTCGGCCACCTCAGAGTCGAGCACCTTGATGCGGGGCATCTG
>CAYXCT010000192.1:0-4433 GCA_964463435.1 uncultured bacterium
CTGGAGTCCGCCCGCGTTTCCCCCGGCCAGGTGGGCTATGTCAATGCCCATGCCACCGGCACCGAGCAGGGCGACGCGGCCGAGGCGGCGGGCATCGCCGAGGTGCTGGGCGCCAAGGTGCCGGTGTCAGGCTTCAAGGGGGCCATCGGCCACACCACCGGCGCCAGCGCCGCCGTGGTGCTGGCGGCGGCCCTGGCCAGCATGCGGCGCAGGTCATTGCTGCCCACCCACAACCTGGAGGAGCCTGCCCCGGAATGCGCGGGCCTGCGCCACGCGCGGCGCGGGGAGGCCCCCCTGTCCGACATCCTCGTCAAGAACAGCTTTGCTTTTGGCGGGATAAACTCAGTCCTCGTCCTCAGGAGCACGACTCATGGCCTATAGCAGCCCGGAGATCATGGAGAAGGTGAAGAAGATCTTGGCCCAGGAATTCGAGCTGGAGCCCGCCCAGCTGTCCCCTGAGGCCAACCTCTATGTGGACCTGGGGCTGGACAGCCTGGATTCCGTGGACCTGGTGGTGGCCCTGGAGAAGGAGTTCCAGTTCAAGATCAACCGCGAGAAGGATGAGGAGAAGATCCGCGCCATCCGCACCTTGAGCGACATCGTCGGCTTCATCGAGGCCAAGCAGGCCGAGGTGCTGGGCTGAGATGGCGCGCCGCACGCGGGACCCTTTGACCTGGCTCTTTCTGCTCTGGGTGGTGGCTTGCACCGCCGCCTTCGAGGTGCTGCTGCCCTGGCACCTGCTGTGGGGCTGGCTGATCCGCCGCCAGCCGCTGGACCGGGTGCTGAGGGAGCACATCTGGCTCTATGGCAGGTACCTGATCTACGGCGTGGCTAGGCCGCTGCTCAAGGTGAGGGTGGGGGGCTGCGCGGGCATCCCGCAGGGGCGGCCGGTGGTGTATGTGCTCAACCACCGCAGCGCCGCGGACGCCTATTTCTCAGCCTGCTATGCCGGGCCGCAGACCTTGTTCCTGGTGCGCTCCTGGCCCTTCCGCATCCCGGTCTATGGCTGGTTCATGCGGCGCGCCGGCTACATCGACATGGAGAGCCTCAGCTTCTCGCAGTTCGCTGAGGGGCCCGGGCGCCGGGCGGTGGAGCGGGGCTGCTCGCTGATCGTCTTCCCTGAGGGCCACCGCTCGCCGGACGGGCGCATGCAGCGCTTCCATTCCGGCGCCTTTGAGTTCGCCGCCCGCCATGGCCTGCTGGTGGTGCCGGTCTGCCTCAAGGGCACCGAGCGCTTCTTGCCCGTGGAGAACCCCTCGGTGCATCCGGCCCGGGTGGAGATCCAGGTGCTGGAGCCCGTGGACCCCGCCGCTTACCCGGGGCATGAGGGGGTGCTGGCCATGCGCAGGCAGGTGCAGGCGCGCATGCGCCAGGCCCTGGGCGAGCCGGCCCGCGCGGCAGGGGAGGGCAGCCATGCTTCAGCACGCGCTTGACGCCCTTGCCGGCTTGGACCGCCAGGGCGCCGAGGCCCAGCAGCGGGCGCAGGATGCCCTGCTCAAGGAGCAGGTGCGGCGGGCCAGCCGCTCGCCCCACTACCGACAGGCCCTGGCCGAGGCAGGGGTGGACCCGCAGCGCTTCGGCGGGCTGCAAGAGCTCAGCCGCCTGCCCATCACCGACAAGGCCGCCATGGCCGGCGGCTCCGACAGCTTCTTGGCCGTGGAGCGCGGCCAGGTGGCGGATTGGTGCCTCACCAGCGCCACCACCGGCAGCCAGCCCACGGCCCTGGCCCAGACCCGCGCCGACCTGGCGCGCCTGGCCAGCAATGAGGCTGGGGCCTTCGCCCTGGCCGGGGTGAGGCCGGGCGAGACCCTGCTGGTGGCCGCGGCCCTGGACCGCTGCTTCATGGCCGGGCTGGCCTACTGGCTGGGGGCGGTCAAGCTGGGCGCCAGCGCGGTGCGCAGCGGCGCGGCCAGCCCGGCGCAGCTCCTGGACCTGGTGGGCAAGGTGCGGCCGCAGGTGATCGTGGGCGTGCCCTCGCTCATGCGCAAGGCCGCCGAGCAGGCCCGCGCCCAGGGCGGCGACGCCTCGCGCCTGGGGGTGCGGCTTCTCATCGGCATCGGCGAGCCCCTGCGCGGCGCGGCCCTGGAGCCCCTGCCCGCCACCCGCCTGCTGGAGGCCCTCTGGGGGGCCCAAGCCCTCTCCACCTACGCCAGCACCGAGATGGCCACCAGCTTCATCGAATGCCCGCAGGCCTGCGGCGCGCACCTGCGGCCTGAGCTGGCCATCGTGGAGGTGCTGGACGAGGCCGGCCAGCCGCTGCCCGCGGGCGAGATGGGCGAGGTGGTGGCCACCCCGCTGGGGGTGGAGGGCATGCCGCTGCTCCGCTTCCGCACCGGCGACCTGGCCTGCCTCATCCCCGGGCCCTGCGCCTGCGGCCGCAGCGGGCCCCGGCTCTCGCCGGTGCTGGGGCGCAAGAACCAGATGCTCAAGGTCAAGGGCACCACCCTCTTCCCCGGCTCCATCCTGGCCGCCTTGACCGCCATCGAGGGCGTGAGCGGGGGCCTGGTGGAGGCGCGCCGCGACCCGGTGGACGGCTGCGACAGCGTGGTGGTGGTGGCCGGGCTCAAGCCGGGCGGGCCCAGCGCGCCCCAAGTGCAAGAGCGCCTGCGCGCCAGCCTGCGCATCAATCTGGCCGTGCGCGCCGTGGCGCCGGATGAGCTGGAGCGGCAGGCCAACCCCCCCGACAAGCGCAAGCGCCTCACCTTCATTGACCTCCGCTAGGCCCGCCATGACCGCCGAGAAGCCAGCCCCCTCATCCTTCCCCATCGCCAGCCTGCTGCCCCACCGCGGCCCCATGCTGCTGGTCGAGCAGCTGGCGTCCTGCGACAGCAGCCACGGCCATGGCTTCGCCACGGTGCAGCCCGGCGGCATCTTCATCGATGCCCGCAGCGAGATGGACGCCCTGCTGCAGGCGGAGCTGCTGGCCCAGATGGTGGCGGCCTACAAGGGCTATGAGGCCACCCTGGCTGGCCGCTCGGTGCGGGCGGGCTTCTTGGTGGGCATCAAGGATTTCAGCCTGCTCAAGGCGCCGCGGGTCGGCGAGCGGCTGCGCATGGACCTCAAGGTGGAGACCGCGGTGGGCAATGCCACCGTGATGTCCGGCCAGGTGAGCGCGGAAGGCAGGGCCCTGGCCTGCGGCACGCTCAACCTCTGGGAGATGGGAGAGGACATGGCGCTGCCCCTGGCGCCGCCTGCCTCGCCCTTGGAGGCCCCGGCTTCGCTGCCGGGCCCCTGCCACCAGGCCAGCTCGCGCAGCCGCGCCTATGCCGCCATGCTCAAGGCCATGCAGGGCTTCGGCCCAGGCGCCCAGCCCGGCGAGTGGCTGGCCCGCTTCCATTTTGGGCCTTCCTTCCCGGCCTTTGAGGGGCATTTCCCCCAGTTCCAGCTGCTGCCGGGCGTGGTGATGGCCTTGAGCAGCATGGCCATGGCCGAGGCGGCCCTGGGCGCGCGCCTGCGCCTGGTGACCGTGGACAAGGCCAAGTTCGGCGGCATGATCCTGCCCGGGGACACGGTGGAGGCCAAGGCCCAGGTCAGCCGCCAGGACGGCCTGGTCCAGGCCCGCGTCACTCTCACCGTGCCGCAGCGCGGCAGCGCCAGCTTCCAGGTGCGCCTGGCGGAGGAGCCATGAGCCGCCGCTCTGAGCAGCCCTGCTTCCCGGCCCAGCCGGGCGACCCGGCGCCGCTGATGGTGGCTGCCACGCGGCGCGTGCGCTTTGAGGAGGTGGACGCGCTGGGCATCGTGTGGCATGGCCGCTATCCCAGCTACCTGGAGGATGGGCGCAGCGCCTTCGGCGACCATCATGGCCTGGCCTACCTGGACATGGCCGCCCACCGCTACCTGGGGCCCATCGTCTCCATGCACCTCGATTACCATTCCCCGCTCTCCTTCGGCGAGGAGATGCGCATCGAGACCACCGCCCACTGGAGCGAGGCGGTCAAGCTGCTCTTCAGCTACCGCATCCTGGGCCCGGGCGGCCGCCTGGCCTGCACCGCGCACACCGTGCAGCTGCTGCTGGACATGGACCGCCGGCTGCTGCTGGCCTACCCTGAGCATCTGGAAGCCTTCCGCCAGCGCTGGCGCCAGGGCGGGCTCAAGTGAACCCGGTCTATGTCACCCAGGCCAGGGTGCTCAGCCCCTTGGGCGGCCTGGAGGAGACTTGGGCCGGCTTGCTGGCTGGCCGCAGCGCGGCGCAGCCCGTCACCCGCTTCGATGCTTCGCGCTTGGCCTGCCCGGTGGCTGCCACCTTGCCCTGGCTCGACCGCCTGGAGGGCCGCAACGCGATCCAGGCCCTTTTAGAGCCGCTGCTGGAGGGCTTCGCGAGCCTGCCCTCAGACAGCCTGCTGGTGTGGGCCGGCATCAAGGGCGGGGCGCAGGATGTTGAGGAGCGCGCCGCGGGAGGCGAGTTCGGCGCGCGACCCGCAAGGCGGAGCGCG
>CAYXCT010000193.1:0-4411 GCA_964463435.1 uncultured bacterium
GGACCTGGCCTGCGGCGGCCACCTGACCCACGGCCTCAAGTTCAACTTCTCGGGCCGCTTCTTCAACGCGGTGGGCTACCCGGTGGACAAGAAGACCTTCCGCCTGGACATGGCCACGGTGCGCGAGCTGGCCAAGAAGCACAGGCCCAAGATGATCATCGCCGGCGCCTCGGCTTATCCCCGCATCATCGATTTCCCTGCCTTCCGCAAGATCGCGGATGAGGTGGGGGCCATCCTATGGGTGGACATGGCCCACATCGCCGGCCTGGTGGCGGCGGGCGTGCACCCCAGCCCCTTCCCCTACGCGGATGTGGTGACCACCACCACCCACAAGACCCTGCGCGGTCCGCGCGGCGGCCTGATCCTGTGCAAGGCCGAATACGCCAAGAAGCTGGACAGCTGGATCTTCCCGGGCATCCAGGGCGGCCCGCTGATGCACGCGGTGGCGGCCAAGGCGGTGGCCTTTGAGGAGGCCCTCAAGCCCAGCTTCAAGAAGTACCAGCAGCAGGTGGTCAAGAACGCCAAGGCCCTGGCCAAGGCCCTGCAGGCCAAGGGATACGCCATCACCACCGGCGGCACCGACAACCACCTCATGCTGGTGGACCTGCGGCCGCAGGGCATCAGCGGCAAGGACGCGGCCAATGCCCTGGAGGCCGCGGGCATGGTGCTCAACAAGAACGGCGTGCCCTTTGATGAGCAGCCCCCCACCATCACCAGCGGCATCCGCCTGGGGACCCCGGGCATGACCACCCGCGGGCTCAAGGAGAAGCACATGGAGAAGGTGGCCGGCTGGATGCACGCCGTGCTCTCCGACCTGGGCAACGCCAAGCTGCAGAAGAAGGTGGCCAAGGAAGTGGCCGCGCTCTGCCGGAAGCATCCCATCTACCGCTGAACCACCATCCTCCTGGGGGCGGGCTCTGGCCCGCCCCCAGCCCGTGAGGGACCGTGACCTACTTGAGCCCTGGATCCAAGCCCGCCCAGGTGGCGGACACCCTGCAGGACCTGTTGCTGGTCTCTGTGCTGCTGGCGGCGCCGCTGGTCTTCTACACCCACGCCCACGACGTCTTCGAGTTCAACAAGATCACCATCCTGCGCCTGCTCTGCGCCCTGGCCGCCCCCCTGCTGGCCTTCAAGCTGCTGCTGGTGCGGCCGGCCAAGCTGGTGCGGTCCCCCTTGGACCTGCCGGTGCTGGCCTTCCTGGCCTGCGCCCTCATCTCCACCTTCCACACGGTCAACTTCCAGCTCTCCCTCAACGGCGTCTACGAGGATTTTGAGGGCATCACCACCATCGCCATGTACGCCTTCCTGCTGTGGTGGGTGCAGCAGCATGTGCGCAGCCAGCGCCAGATCAACCTGTTCATGGGCGCGGTGATGATCGCCGGCTGCTTCTCGGGCTTTTACGGCATCCTGCAGAACTTCCAGATCGACTTTGTGCCCTGGAACCCCGCCACCTACAGCGCCAACCGGCTCTTCGCCACCATGGGCAACCCCAACTTCTTGGCCGCCTACCTGCTGATGAGCCTGCCGGTCACGCTGATGGCCTTCTTGGACCTGCCGGAGCGCATCCGGGTGGAGGCCCGCTTCACCCGGGCCCTGCTCGTGCTGGGGGCGCTGGCCTCCCTCTTCCTGATCTGGCTCTTTGGCATCCACTACTTTGACCTGGACCCCGCCAGCTACGGGGCAGGCTCCCCCCTGGGCATGCTGGCCAGCCCCAAGTTCATCGCCGCGCACGCCGTGGTGCTCTTCCCACTGGCCGCGGCCCTGCTGCTGCACTGGGGCCGTTTGAAGATCGTGCTGTTGGTGAGCATGCTCTTCCAGGTCATCTCCATCGGCTACACCAAGTCCAGCGGCGCCATCCTGGGCCTGCTGGTGGTGGGCGCCATCCTGGTGCCCTTCTTCATCTGGGAGCAGCGCCGGGGCAGCGATGTGCTCAAGCGCAACCGCTGGTGGCTGGCCAGCTTCGCCGCCATCATCCTGGGGCTTTGCCTGCTCTACCCCCCCATCCGCCAGACCGTGGTGGAGACTGCCCAGCGCATGGTCGCCCGCCTGAGCCCCCATCATGTGGAGGACACGCCGCGCCTCTACATCTGGCGCTCGGCCCTGCAGATGCTGCGCGACCACTGGGCCTTTGGCTCGGGCCTGGACACCTTCCAGATCGCCTTCCCCCAGTACCGCAGCGCCCACTATTGGGCCCTGGAATGGAACGGCACCCCGGAGAAGGCCCACAACATGGTGCTGCAGATCGCGGCCACCATGGGCCTGGCCGGCCTGGCCGCCTTCTTCTGGATGCTGGCGGCCTATGGCGCCACGGTCTGGCGCACGGTGCGCCGCGAGCCGGGCACGGCCCAGCGCATGCTGGCCCTGGGCGGCCTGGTGGCGGTGGCGGGCTTCTTCACGCAGAACCTCTTCAGCTTCACGGTGGTGGGCTACGGCTCGCTCTTCTGGATGCTGATGGGCCTGGCCCCGGCCATGGAGCGGGCCTGGAACGCCGAGCGCAACCCTGCGGGCGGGCCGGTCGCGCCGGGCAGCCCCTCCCTGCTGAGCCTGGGCCTGCTGGCCCTGGTGGCGGCGCTCTGCGTCTGGTTCGCGGCCTGGTCCCTGCGCATCTGGGTGGCTGACAGCTTCTTCAAGCAGGGCCAGGTGGGCATGAACGTGGGCCGCTGGGACTACGCCGTGGTCACCTACCAGAAGGCCTGCGGCCAGGTGCTGCCGCCCAAGCCCGAGGATTTCGCGAAGCTGCTCAAGCCCGAGCCGGGCGCGGTGCAGGTGCAGGTCGTCCCTGGGCTCAACCCGGACCAGGAGCTGTACTGGGTGAAGCTGGGCATCGCCTATGAGAGCGCGGCGGCGGCGCAGGACAAGCCCGAGGACAAGGAGCGGGCCTACCTGGCGGCCTTGACCGTGCATCAGCTCACGGTCAACCAGAACCCCATCAACGGCTACAACTACAACAACAAGGGGCGGGTGCTGAAGAGCGCGGGCGAGAGCCTGAACCGAAAGGATTATCTGGAAGCCGCGGCAGCCCATTATGAGAAGGCCATCAGCCTGGACCCCAACAACGTCTATTTCAACCTGGACTTGGCTAACACGGACATGGACCTGGAGCAATGGGACAAGGCCGTCGAGATCTGCCAGCGCCTCATCCAGCTCTATCCTGACTTCTCCATGCCTTACGCCTACGCCGGCTACGCGCGCATGCGCCAGGGCAAGAGCCAGGAGGCGGAGGCCCTGCTCAAGGCCTCCCTGGCCAAGGACTGGAAGGGCGAGGCCCAGCAGCACGCGCTGAGCGCGTACAATCTCGGCATCCTGCTGCAGAAGAGCGGGCAGCGCGAGGAGGCGCTCAAGGACTTCCGCGAGAGCGTGGACGCCGTGGACAGCTACATGGACGGCTGGATGGCGCTGGCCCGGGGCCTGCAGCAGGCGGGCCGCAAGGATGAGGCGGCGGGCGCCTGGCGCCGCGTGCTGGGCCTGCAGAAGGACCAGCCCGAAGCCCTGCGGTCCTTGCGCCAGCTGGGCCAGCAGCCCTGACCCCAACGACACCCGGAGGATGATGTGCGCTGCCCTTTTTGCGGACACCAGGAGGACAAGGTGGTGGATTCCCGCTCCAGCATGGAGGGGGAGGCCATCCGCCGGCGCCGCGAATGCCTGGCCTGCGGCAAGCGCTACACCACCTATGAGCAGATCGAGGAAGCCCAGCTCACGGTGGTGAAGAAGGATGGCCGCCGCGAGGCCTTTGACCGCCAGAAGCTGCTCTCGGGCCTGCGCAAGGCCTGCGAGAAGCGGCCGGTCTCGCTGGAGGAGCTGGAGGCGGTGGCCGACCAGGTGGAGCGCGAGCTGCAGAATCGCGGCTCGCGCGAGGTGCCCAGCCCGGCCATCGGCGAGCAGGTCATGCGCCACCTGCGCTCCATCGACGAGGTGGCCTACGTCCGCTTCGCCTCGGTCTATCTCCAGTTCAAGGACCTGGACGCCTTCAACGAGGTCCTCAAGCTGCTGCAGCGCCAAGACAGCCGCTGAAGCAAAAGGGAGCAGCCATGCGCATGCGTGCCCTCATCCTTGGGCTCTGCTTGTCTGCCACCGGTTCAGCTTGGGCCGTTGTGCCGGTGCAGGCCAGCCTTGAGGCGCAGGCCAGCGCCTATCAGCCCGGGCAGGCCCTGCGGGTCAGCCTGCGCCTGCGCCATCAGCCGGGCTGGCACAGCTATTACAAGGACCCAGGCGATGCCGGGCTGCCCACCACCCTGGACTGGCAGCTTCCACCCGGTGTGAGCGCCGGGGCCATCGAGTGGCCCGCGCCCGAGCGCTTCACCGCGCCGGGCGGCCTCAAAAGCCAGGGCTACACCGGCGACCTGTCCCTGCCGGTGGTGGTCACGGTGGGCGCGGGGTTCCATCAGCCGCTGCTGCACTTGGCCGCCCGCGC
>CAYXCT010000194.1:0-4388 GCA_964463435.1 uncultured bacterium
TTTTTTTTTTCAAGCAGAAGACGGCATACGAT
Organism: uncultured bacterium; assembly: GCA_964463435.1. Taxonomy (GTDB): domain Bacteria; phylum Oederibacteriota; class JAJYGY01; order JAJYGY01; family JAJYGY01; genus CAYXCT01. Next base: position 33 of record CAYXCT010000194.1, read on the forward strand.
ATTGGTCAGTGATTGGAGTTCAGACGTGTGCTCTTCCGATCTCATGGGCCAGCTGGTGGTGTGCAGCACGGTGTGCGTGTACGGCGGCCCGCTGACAAAGCTGCCAGCCACGGCTGATGAGCCGCACCGCTTTGTGAGCGAGTACGGCCGCAACAAGTCAGCCATTGAGGCCCTGACCCTGGCTGAGGATGGCAAGGACGGCCTGCGCACCACGGTCATCCGCCCCAGCTTCACCACGGGCGAGGGCCACACGGCCAGCGGCCTGCTCTTTGACGACGGCACCGTGGACCGCCTGCGCCGCGGCCTGCCAGTCATCATCATGGACGACGGCAAGGCAGCCTGGGCCATTGCCCACGCCTCTGACGTGGCGCGCGGCTTTGTGGCCAGCCTGGGCAATGCCAAGGCCTATGGCCAGGCCTACCACCTCACCAGCGACGAGCACACTGACTGGAACGGCGTGTTCCAGGCCCTGGCCCAGGCCGCTGGCGCCAAGGCGCCCCTGCTCTGCCATGTGCCCAGCGACTGGCTGTATGGCCAGGCGCCGCGCCGCAGCGTGGGCATCCAGTACATCTACAAATATCCCAGCATCTTTGACAACAGCAAGGCCAGGGCTGACCTGGGCTTTGCCACCACGGTGCCCCTGGTCGAGACTTTCAGGCGCCAGATCAAATGGATGGAGGCAGAGGGCAAGCTCTTGCGCGCAGAAGAGGAGCCAGTGCAGTCTGTGCTGTATGAGGCTTACTTGAAGGGCACGGTGCCTGCGCCAGGCAGCTTTGTTGATTTCAATCCCTGGGGGAACCAGGTGACCAACTGACCTCACCTCATCATCTTCTTCGCTCTTGCCCCTGCCTTGGCCTTTGCCGGCTTTCTCTTCCTCTTCTTCTTGGCCTTGCGCCTGAGCCAGTCCGCATCTTCGCCTGGCTTGGCCAGCCCAGCTGGGTCTTGGGCCCAGGCCAGCTTGCGGGCCTTGGGCTGGCGCTTCAGCTGGGCTTCGCGCCGCAGGGCATCGCCGTAGCTGCCGATGGGCTCGCAGGCCAGCAGGCATTCTGGCTTGTGGGCCCTTGTGTAAGCGGCTCCCTTGCCGCTCGCATGCGCGGCAAAGCGCTTGGCTGGGTCTGGGCTGATGCCTGTGTAGAGCGTGCCGTCTTCGCAGCGCAGCAGATAGACCTGCCAGGGCCGGCCCGGCTCCGCGGCGCCCTGGCTCACTGGCCCTTCATCAGGTTCAGCGCTGAGCCGGCCTTGAACCAGGCGATCTGCTCGGCGTTCAGGCTGTGGCGGGCCTCGATCTGCTGGCTGCTGCCGTCCTTGTGGCTGAGCTTCACCGCTAGGCCCTGGCCCGGGGCCAGGCCGGCCAGGCCCAGCACGCTGATGCGATCGCCCTCTTGCACCTTGTCGTAGTCCGCGGCATCGGCAAAGGTGAGGGGCAGCACGCCCTGCTTCTTGAGATTGGTCTCATGGATGCGGGCGAAGCTCCTCACCAGCACCGCGGCGCAGCCCAGATAGCGCGGGCTCATGGCCGCGTGCTCACGGCTGCTGCCTTCGCCATAGTTCTCGTCGCCCACCACGACCCAGCGCAGGCCCTGGGCCTTGTGCGCGCGCGCCACCTGGGCCGGCTCCTGGTAGCTGCCATCCGCGGCCTGGGCCTCGCCGGCCTTGTTGGTGAAGGCATTGATGGCGCCCAGGAACATGTTGTCGCTGATCTTGTCCAGATGGCCGCGGAACTTGAGCCACTTGCCCGCGGGCGAGATATGGTCCGTGGTGCACTTGCCCTTGGCCTTCAAGAGCAGGGGCAGGCTGTCAAAGTCGCGGCCGTCCCAGGCCGGGAAGGGATCCAGCAGCTGCAGGCGCGGCGAGTCCGGCGCCACCTTGAGCTCCACCTGGCTGCCGTCCGCGGCCGGGGCCTGGTAGCCCTGGGGCTTGAACACGAAGCCCTGCGCTGGCAGGTCTGCCGCGGTCTTGGGGGCCTGCAGGCGGTACTGGCTGCCATCCGCGGCGGTCAGGCTGTCCGTGAGGGGGTTGAAATCTAGCCGGCCGGCCAGGCCCAGGGCCAGCACCAGCTCTGGGCTGGCGATGAAGCTGGCAGTCTCGGGGTTGCCGTCGGCGCGGCCAGGGAAGTTGCGGTTGAAGCTGTTGATGATGCTGTTCTTGTCGCCGGGCTTGATGCCGTCGCGCTTCCACTGGCCGATGCAGGGGCCGCAGGCATTGGCCATCACCGTGGCGCCGGCCTGCTCTAGCACGGCCATCTGGCCATCGCGCTTGATGGTGGCGAAGATCTGCTCGCTGCCCGGGCTGACGAAGAGCTTTGACTTTGACTTGGCGCCGTGGGCCACGGCCTGGGCCGCCACGTCGGCGGCGCGGCTGATGTCCTCGTAGCTGGAGTTGGTGCAGCTGCCGATGAGGGCGGCGGTCAGATCGAGGGGGTAGCCCTTGGCCGCGGCTTCGGCCTTCAGCGCGCTGATGGGCCGAACCAAGTCCGGGGTGTGGGGGCCGGCCACATAGGGCTCCAGCTGGCTCAAGTCGATGTCGATCAGCTGGTCGAAGTACTTGCCCGGGTCGGCCAGCACCTCGGCATCAGCCTGCAGCAGGTCCTGGTTCTTCTCGGCCAGCCCGGCCAGCGCGGCGCGCTGGGTGGCGCGCAGGTAGGCGGCCATGCGCGGGTCGTAGGGGAACAGGCTGCAGGTGGCGCCCAGCTCGGCGCCCATGTTGGTGATGGTGCCCTTGCCCGTGCAGCTCAAGCTCTCAGCGCCAGGGCCGAAGTACTCGACAATGGCATTGGTGCCGCCCTTGACCGTGAGCAGGCCTGCCACGCGCAGGATCAGGTCCTTGGGCGCGGCCCAGCCGGAAAGCGCGCCGGTGAGGCGCACGCCGATGAGCTTGGGGTGCTTCACCTCCCAGGCCAGGCCGGCCATCACGTCCACGGCATCGGCCCCGCCCACGCCGCAGGCCACCATGCCCAAGCCGCCGGCATTGGGGGTGTGGCTGTCGGTGCCTATCATCATGCCGCCGGGGAAGGCGTAGTTCTCGAAGACCACCTGGTGGATGATGCCCGCGCCGGGCTTCCAGAAGCCGATGCCGAACTTGTTGCTGGCCGATGCCAGGAAGGCGTAGACCTCCTTGTTCACGTCGTTGGCCGTGGCCAGGTCCTTGGTCGAGCCCTGGTAGGCCTGGATCAGGTGGTCGCAGTGGACCGTGGCCGGCACGCGCACCGTGGGTATTTGGGCCTCGCTGAACTGGAGGATGGCCATCTGGGCGGTGGCGTCCTGCATGGCCACGCGGTCCGGGCGGGTGTCCAAAAAGCCGGAGCCGATGGCCAATTCCTGGGTTTCAGGACTGTCGAGGTGGCCAAAGACGATCTTCTCGGCCAGGGTGAGGGGGCGGGCCAGGCGCTTACGGATGACGGCCAGGTTTTTGCGGGTGGTTTCGTAGACGTTCTTGACCATGGCGGGCGTGGTTTCAATGATCGGCATGCCGGAACTCCTTGAGGCCGCATCCCCGCGACAGGGAGGGTCCTCGCTCAGGTTTGTCTTCCCGCTGATTCTGGGAATCGGCGCCTATATTGTCCAGCCTCAATTTTCAACAAGCGGTTATAATACGCGGAACGTCGTTCCGGACTTGCCGTTTGGAGGAACCTGAGTTTATATAAGTAGCATTGAAATCCTTTTTGGAGCCGGCGTGGGCAACTTCAAAGGCAAGCGCATCGTCATCACCGGAGCCTCCCGCGGGGTCGGGTATGAGGCCGCCAAGCTGTTCCTGGAGCAGGGCGCCGAGGTTTTTGGAACGGCCCGCGATCCGGAACGCCTGCAAAAAACCGCCCTGGAACTGGGCGCTCTAGGCGCCTTCATCCCCTTTGCCGCGGATTTGTGCGATCCGGCCGCCCCCAAGCGCGTGGCTGATGCCGTCAGCAGGCAATGGGCGGCCATAGACCTGCTGGTGAACAATGCGGCCGTGCAGAATTGGCGAAAAGACTGGATGGCGGAGGGACCGGATCTCCTGGCCAAGGACATGCAGCTCAACGTCTTCGCGCCGCACGCCCTGACCTTCCATCTGCTGCCGCTGCTGCGCAATGGGGATGATCCCCGGGTCATCAACGTCAGCTCAGGCGCGGGCATACGCCAGGGCCTGATGGACACCCCGGACATGCCCACCTACCGCCTGACCAAGTACGCCCTCAACGGCCTGACCATGCTGTGGGCCGGGGAATTGAAGGGCGAGGTGGCGGTCAACAGCCTGGATCCAGGCTGGCTGAAGACAGATCTTGGGGGGCCGCACGCGCCCGGGGAGCCCATCGACGGCGGCCGCCGTGTGCTGGCCCTGGCCGGGATGCCCAGCGCGGTGACCGGGAAATTCTATTTTGGG
>CAYXCT010000195.1:0-4366 GCA_964463435.1 uncultured bacterium
AAAGGCGCACTCATCGGCAAAATCGGCTCCGTCTTCACCGCCTCCGCCACCCAGGCAGAGCCCAGGCCCGGGTCCTCCCCGGCCTGCAGCACTACCGTGCCATAGCCCAGCCTGCGCGCCTGGCGCGCGCAGGCCAGCACCTCATCCAGGCTCATGCGGTAGCGGCTGAGCTTGGCGTTGCCGGCGCGGATGCCGCAGTAATGGCATTGCCGCGCGCAATGGTTCGAGACCTCGACCAGGCCGCGCAGCTGCACGGCGTCCCCCACCTCCTGCCGCCGCACCCTGTCGGCCAGGCTCCACAGCAGCTTGAGCTCCGAGGGCTCCTCCTGGCGCAGCCAGGCCTCCAGCTCGCCCATGCTCAGGGCGGGCCCTTCGCGCCTAGAAGTATAGGTCGCGCTCCCCGTGGCAAGTGCGCTCATAGCGCTCCCTGAAGGTGGCCGCCATCTCCGGCGCGATCTCGCGGCCTATCTCCTTGAGCTCCTTGGCCAGCAGCGCCTCGCCCGCCGCCTTCAGCTCAGGGGTGCCGAAATCATCGATGTACTCGCGGAAGGTGAGCGCCGCGTTGAGCTTGCAGAACTTGCCCTCCATGCCGTTGCGCAGCAGGTCCATGATGCACTTGCCGGTGCGGCCGCAGCGGTAGCCCGCGGTGCAGAAGCTGGTCAGGCTGCCCTCCTCGGCCAGCTCATGGATCACCTCGCCCAGGCTGCGGGTGTCGCCCAGCATGAACTGCTGGCGCTCGCCCTCCTGGCCGGTGCCGCCGCCCTCGGCCACGTAGGCGCCCACCCCCACGTTGGAGCTGGCGTCCACCTGGGTAATGCCCAGCTTGAGGGCCTGCCGCCTGATGCCCGCGCTCTCGCGCGCCGTGCAGATCATGCCCACATAGGGCACCGCCAGCCGCAGCACGGTGATGATGCGCAAAAAGGTGGCGTCGTCCACCGCGTGGGGCGGGCGGCTGGCCAGCGGCGTGTTGAGGGCCGGCTCCATCCGCGGGAAGCTGATGGTGTGGGGGCCCAGGCCGAAGCAGCGCTCCAGGTCTTGGGCGTGCAGCACGTTGGCCAGCAGCTCAAAGCGCCAGTCGGCCAGCCCGTAGAGCGCGCCCATGCCCACGTCCTCGATGCCCGCCTCCATGGCGCGGTGCAGGGCGTAGAGCCGCCAGCGGTAGTCGGCCTTGGGGCCGCTGATGTGCATGGCCGCGTAGGTCTCGCGGTGGTAGGTCTCCTGAAAGACCTGGAAGGTGCCCAGACCGGCGGCATGCACTGTCTTGTAGTCCTCCACGGCCATGGGCGCGGCGTTCACGTTGGCGCGGCGGATGCCGGTCTTGTGCCCGTTCACCACCACCTGGGTCGCGTAGATGGTCTGCAGGCTCTTCGCGATGTACTCCGCGCCGGTGCTGGGATGCTCGCCGTACACCGCGATCAAGCGCTTGTGGCCCAGCTTGCCGGCCAGCACCTCGATCTCGCCCTTGATCTCCGCATCAGTCAGCACCCGCCGCTTGATGGCCTCATTGTCGCTGCGGAAGCCGCAGTAGCGGCAGCTGTTGACGCAGGCGTTGCCCATGTAGAGCGGGGCGAAGGTGACGATGCGCTTGTCGTAGACCTTGCGCTTGACGGCCAGGGCCGCCTCGCCCATCTGCGCCAGCTGCTGGGGGTCGGCCACGGCCATCAGCTCGGCGGCCTCCATCAGGCTCAGGTCTTTGATGGCCAGGCTCTTGTCCAGGATGGCCTTGAGCCGCGCGGCGTCCGGGGCCTTGGCGCTGGACAGGGCACGGGCGATGGCAGCGTCATCCACAAAATCCCTGCCCCCGGGCAGCAGGTAGCGCTCGTCTTCCTGTGGCTGGACCCGGGAATCGGCCCAGCGCTTCTCATCAACCAACAAGGTGGTCATGGTGCCTCCAGAGGGGATTGAGCTTTTTTTCACAAGTGCGGGCCGGACAAAGCTCCATCCAGCCTTTTTCAACCCTTGGCTTGAAGGGCCCCTTTCTGATAAGCCTGCAGCGCCGCGGGGAAGGGCTCCAGGGAGCGCTCGGCCACGCCCTGCAGCACCGAGATGGCGATGCCGTAGTTGGTGATGGCCACGCCCGCCTCCTCGGCCAGCCGCAGGCGGTTGAGCATCTCGCGTCGGTTGAGCATGCAGGCGCCGCAATGGATCACCAGCTTGAACTGGGCCAGGTCCGCGGGATAGTCGTGGTGGCTGCAGGTCTCCACCCGCAGGTCCAGCCCGGTGAAGCGGCGCAGCCAGCGCGGGATCTTGACGCGGCCGATGTCGTCCTCCAGGGCGTGATGGGTGCAGGCCTCGGCCACCAGCACCCGGTCCCCGGCCTTGAGCCGGTGGATCGCGGCCGCGCCCCGGGCCATGGACACCAGGTCGCCTTTGAAGCGCGAGAAGAGGATGCTGAAGGTGGTCAGCTTGACGCCCGGCGGGGTGTCGGCCGCGGCCTTCAGCACCACCTGGCTGTCGCAGACCACCAGGTCGGGCGGCCGCTTCAGGCTAGCCAGGGCCGCGGACAGCTCCCGCTCCTTCACCACCATCACGCTGGCGTCATTGTCCAGGCAGTCGCGGATGGCCTGCACCTGGGGCAGGATGAGCCGGCCCTTGGGCGCCTGAAGGTCGATGGGCACCACCATCACGGCCAGGCCGCCGGCCGGCAGCAGGTCGCCCAAGAGCGGCGGCTCCAGGGCCTGGGGGGCCGCGGCCGCCAGCGAGGCCTTGAAGCGGGTGAGAAAGGCGTCGCGGCCAGCGATGTCCAGGGCGCTGGCGGAAAGCACATGCGGGCTGATGGCTCGCAGGCGCTGCAGGAACTCGGGGCTGGGGGCCTGCTGGTCGGCCTTGTTGACCACCAGCAGCAAGGCCGCCTTGCACTCGCGGGCGGCCTGGGCCAGGCGCTCCTCGGCCTGGCCCCAGGCCCCGGCCTCAATGACCAGCACGGCCACGTCGCAGCGCCGCAGGGCCAGCAGGCTGCGGGCCTCGCGGGCCGGGCCCAGGCCGCTTGAATCCTCAAAGCCGGCGGTGTCCAAGAAGAGCACCGGGCCCAAGGGCAGCAGCTCCATGGCCTGCTCCACCACATCGGTGGTGGTGCCGGGCTGTGGCGAGGCCAAGGCCGCGTCCTGCCCGGTGATGAGGTTGAGCAGGCTGCTCTTGCCCGTGTTGACCCTGCCGAACAGGCCCACCTGCAGCCGCTGCCCCTTGGGTGTCTGGCTCATGGCTCATACCCCAGGCTGGTGAGCGCGGCCGGGGCCAGGCTCTTGGCCACCGCTTCCGCGCCCAGGCGCTCTTCCAAGAAGGCCCTCACATCCCCGCGCCTGCTCTCGGCGAGCTCCGCGGCCAGCCGGCCCGCGGCCTCGTAGCCCAGCAGCGGCAGCAGCGCGGTCACCAGCGTGGGCGCCGCCTCGAGGCTGGCGCGCATGGCCCCGGCATCGGCCGAAAGGCCCTGCACCTGGGCTTGCAGCAGGCGGTCGGCGCGGGCCAGGCCTCGCAGCATGCCCAGCAGGCAGTCCGCCACCAGGGGCATGAACTCGCAGATCTGCAGGCTGGAGCGCTGCACGGCCTGGGCCAGGGTGTCGGCCTGGGCCTGGGCCGCCAGGCTGGCCTGGATCACGGCCTCCAGGGCCACGGGGTTGACCTTGCCCGGCATGATGCTGCTGCCAGCCTGCAGGCTGGGGAGCTTGATCTCGCCCCAGGCAGCGAGCAGGCGCAGGTCCTGCGCCACCTTGGCCAGGTTGCAGGCGTGGGCCTTGAGGATGCCCGAGGCCTCCACCAGCGCGTCCTGGTTGGCGGTGGCGTCCACCAGGCTCTCGGCCCGGCACAGGTTCAGCCCGGTGAGGGCGCGCAGGCGCTCGGTGGCCAGGAAGATGTAGCTGCGCGGCGCGCCCAGCCCGGTGCCCACGGCCGTGCCGCCCAAGTTGACCACCCGCAGCCGCTCCTCGCATTTGAAGACCCGCCAGCGGTCGCGGGCCAGGGCCTCGGCAAAGGCGCCGAACTCAGCCCCCAGGGTCATGGGCACCGCGGCCATCAGCTCGGTGCGCCCCAGCTTGACCAGCCCTGCCAGGCCCTGCTCCCTCTGCTGCAGGGCGCCTTGCAGGCTGGCGATGGCAGCACTCAGCTCGGCCAGCAGCCGCAGGCTGGCCAGGCGCAGGGCCGTGGGATAGGCATCGTTGGTGCTCTGGTGCAGGTTGGCCTGCTCGATGGGATGCAGGGCGCTGTAATCCCCTTTGGGCCGGCCCAGCAGCTCCAGCGCGCGGTTGGCCAGCACCTCGTTCAGGTTCATGTTGGTGCTGGTGCCTGCGCCGCCCTGGAGCGCATCCAGCGGGAACTCCGCGTCCCACTGCCCCGCGGCCACCTCTTGGCAGGCCTGCTCCAGGGCTTGGGC
>CAYXCT010000196.1:0-4358 GCA_964463435.1 uncultured bacterium
CTGCCACCGGGTCAGCCATGGCTGGCGCAGCTCCCGCGCGGCCGCGCGCGAGCAGGGCCAAAGCAGCCAGCAGCGCGCAGGCGCCCGCGGCGAGGAGCGCGCGCAACAGCGCGGCTGCGCCCATTGCCGCGCTGGGCTCGATCAGCGCCAGGCTGGCCACGGGCCTGCCCTCTGGCCCAAGCAGGGGCCAGGCGCGCACAGCCAGCGGGCCCTGGCCGAAGTCGGCTTGCAAGGCCTCGCGGTCGGCGGCTTTGCTGGTGAGCAGCGCGAGCAGGGCTGCCGAAGCCGAGGGGCTCAAGCTGCTGGCCAGCACCTTGCCAGGGGCCAGCAGGGCTGCATCGCAGCCCGTGGCCTGGCGCAGGGACCAGGCCTGGCTGGCGCCCCAGGCCAGCCCCAAGCGCAGGCCGCCCAGCACCCTCTGCTGGCTCTGCACCGGCCCGCTCACCGCCTCATAGAGCAGGCCATCGCCGCCCATCACCCAGCCTTCGCCCGCCACCGGCGCCAAGGGCTGGCCGGCCCTGGCCAGCGCCGGGTCGGCCTGCGCGGGCAAGGTGAGCGCCTGCGGGCCGCCGGAATCCAGCCGCGCCAGCAGGCGGCCATCCCGGCCCGCCAGCTGCATCAGGTCCGCGCGCAGCGCGGGCTTGAGCCGCACCAGGGCCTCTGCCGCCGCGCCCGGGCCGGCGCCCTTGCCTTCCAGCGCCGCGGGCACTGCGGGGTCCAGCCCGGCCAGCTCGGCCGCGGCCAGCAGGCGCTTGGCGCGCTCCACGCGCAGGCCCTCGGCCAGGGCATGGGCCCGCAGCAGGCCGGCGCCCGCCTCATCCATCAAGGGCTTTTGGGCCAGCTGCGCCGCGGCCAGGCCGCAGAGCGCCGCGCTGGCCAGGGCCAGCAGCAGGGCCAAGCCGGTCAAGAGCCTGCTAGAGCGCATCACTCGTCTTCCCCCCTCAGATCCAAGGCCGGCGTCAGCACCTCGCCAGCGCGCAGGTCCAGCCGCTTGGCGCCGCCATGCAAGCCCGGGCGCCAAGCCTTGAGCAGGCAGGGGCCGGCGGGCACGGCGCGCCATTCCACGCTGCCCCCCTGCGGGGGCAGGCTGGCGAAGAAGGCATTGGGCATGATGGCCAGGGTCGCGCGCTCCCAGGGATGCAGGGCGCAGAAGACCGGGATGAAGACCGGGCCATCCGCGCCATGGTCATCAAAGCGCAGAAAGGCCCCGGCCTGGCCGGGCGCGAGCCGGCCGCAATTGAAGGGATGGGCCTCAGAGATGGCGAAGGGCTGGTGGTCGACCGCGTCCTGGTTGACAAAGCGCAGGCGCGAGCCGCGGCCTATCAGCAGCACCGCGGGCCGCAGGGCCAGGCTGCCAAAGGCCCACTCTGCCGAGGCCGGGGCGGGCTTGCGAAAGGCTCCCTCCAGCCAGACGGCCAGCGGCGCCTGGGGGGCCAAAGCCGGGCTGGCGGGGCCGGTGGGGTAAAGGCAGGCGTAGGGGCTTGCGGGGCGGACAGGGGCGGTCAGGGGCAGGGGCGCGCTGATGGAGGCGCGCAGGGCTCCGCGCCCCATCACCACCTGGGCCTCTGCGCTGGGCAGGGCCTGGCTGGCCATGGCGAAGGCGGCGAGGGCAAGGGCGAAGAGGGCGCGGGGAATCAAGGCAGGCGCCCCTTCAGCGGGGCTTGTCAGCAGGGGCCGCGGGCTGGGAGCCGGCCGCCGGGCCGGGCGCGGCGCCGGCAAGGGCCTTGGCCGCGACCTCCGCCCACAAGGTGCCGGGCTCCTCGTCCACCACGCGCTGCAGGGGCTCGCGGGCTTCCTTGGCGCGGCCATCGGCGATGAGCGAGAGCCCCTGGTAGGCGCGGGCGCGGCCGGCCTGCTCCGGGATGTCGGCGGCCAGGCTGGCGTAAGCCTGGGCGGCGCGGTCATACTGGCCGGCCTGCTGCCAGGTCTGGGCGATGGCAAAGCGGGCCTGCACCGCGGCCGGGCTGTCAGCCGGCGCGTTCTGCACGATGGCCTGGTAGGCTGTGGCGGCCTCGGCAAAGCGGCGCTGGCGGCGCAGCAGCCGGGCCTTGCCCTGGTTGGCCTCGCGCTGGGCCAGATCGCTCTTGGGGTACTGCGAGGCCAGCTGGGTGAAGGTGGCCAGGGCCGCGTCTTCCTGCTTGGCGCGGGCCTGCAGATAGGCCAGGTCGACCAGGGCGATGGGCGCCAGCGCGGAATCCGGGGCCGCCTGCACCGCCTGCTGGTAATCCTTGGCCGCCGAGCCCAGGTCGCCGGCCTGCTCATCCAGGCTGGCCAGCTGCAGCCAGGCCTCAAAGCCCTCCGGACGGGGCCCAAAGTCGCGGGCCACCTGGCGCAGAACCTCGGACTGGTCCTCGGGCTTGCCCTGCCGGCCATAGCATTGGGCCAGGTAGAGGCCGGCTCGGGCCTCCCAATCGCTGCCCTTGTAAGTGTTGCGGATGATGCGGTAGAAGCGGGCGGCCTCGTCATAATGGCCGCGGTTGAAGTCTTGGGCCGCCGCGGCAAAGGGCTTCTCAAGCGGGTCGGCTTTGGCCGCGGCAGGGGCGGCCAGGGGCAGGGCCAGCAGGGCCGCGGCCAGGGCGGTCACGATCCTATTCATTGCGCAACGGCCTCGCGCATGTTCACCACCCGGCCGCGCGACTCCAGCGTGCTGCTGCTCGAGCGGCCATCGCGGGCCAGCTCGATGCGCTCATCGCAGTACACCTCCACGCCCGGCAGGTCGCCATAGACGCGGATGGCGGTCTTGTAGGTCTGCAGGGCGTCCTGGTACTCGCGCGCGGCCATCTGGATGTCGCCGATCTTCAGCTGGGCCTGGGCCCGCATCACCAGGGGCACGCAGCCGTTGTCCGCCTGCATCAGGCGGTAGACGCGGATGGCGGCGCTGTCCTCGCCCTGGTGGGCGTAAGCCTCGGCCAGGTACTGGTCGGCCATGGCCGACCAGCTGGTGCAGGGGTAGAGCCGGATCATGTCCTTGTAGATGACCTCGGCCTGGCGCCAGGTGCCCTCGCTGCGGTAGACATTGCCCAGGTGGATGAAGGCCTGCAGGCGGTACTCGCTCTTGGGGTTGAAGTCGATGATGTCGCGGAAGGTGCGGATGGCCTCCTCGGTGCGGCCCAGGGCCAGGTGGCAGAGCCCGATGCGGAAGGCGGCGGCGTTGGCAAAGGTGCTCTTGGGCTGGTGCTTGATGATGTAGGCGTACTGGCGCAAGGCATCGGGATAGGTGCGGTTGTGCTCCTCGCACAGGGCCAGCAGATAGCGGGTGGCCAGGATGTCCTTCTTGGGATAGCGGTCCACGATCTGCTGGCAGGCCTGGGAGGCGCCCACGAAATCCTCGGCATGGTAGAACTGGTAGGCCACCTCCATGCTGTTGCTGATGAGCTCCTCATCGCTGATGGAGGGGGCGGCCGGCAGGGCCGAGTCGTCCGCGCCAGGCGCCCCGCTGCCAAAGAGCTGGGCATCCGCGGCCGTGGCCGTGGCGTCCTGGGGCACGGCCTGCTCGGCCGCGGCGGGCTGGGGCTCCACCCCCGCCGTGTCCGTGCCGGCCTCAAAGCTGAAGGTGGGCGGCGGCGGGGCCATCTTCTTGTCCGCGGCGAAGAGCCCCAGCGGGAGCAGGGCGAAGGCAAATACCAGGGTCTTGATAGGGCGCATGAACGTCCTCCAGGCGGAATCACGTATCATAAGATTTGGGGATGTTAACATAGGCACCCCGCTCTGTAAAGCAACAGGCGCCCTGGTCTTTGACGAAAAAATACTTGGGTTCTATGTTTTGGGATATATACTTTAAGAAATCACCTTGCCCCTGTCGGAGCCCTGATGCACCGAAACACCGGACAACCTGGCCGCAATTGGCGCGCTGCCCTGCTCCTGCTGGGCCTGATTTTCCTGCTGCCCTTGAGCGGCCTGGCTGCTCCCATTGTCAATGGCGGCTTTGAGAGCGGCAACTTCACGGGCTGGACCACCAGCTACAACTCCCCCGACACATCCATCCCAGACATGCAGCCTTATGTCAATATCGCAACTTTGGGCATGACCGCTGAATACACCAACGGCGCTCTGCCCTCAGTATACAGCGGCCAATATTCCGCTTACCTCTATTCAGGCTATCAGGCGAACACCTCAGGCCCACAAGGCCACACCTCATGGCAGCGGCTCGAGCAAACATTCACCGTGCCTGCAGGGAATTCACAACTGGAATTCATGTTCGCTGCTGTCTTAGATGGCTATCACTACTATCTGGCCCAGCAGACTGCTACTACCTATGATCCTGCGGCAGATGCCTATATCATGGTCGAGGTGATGAACGGTGGGTCTGCCATCTATTCCCGCCAATACGGCTATGGCATCACCTTCCCTTTTCTCAT